>DAOWFY010000085.1 GCA_030637775.1 bacterium
AGGGGGAAAGCACTTTTTCCTTATATTCTCCAATACCTCCTCCATATTTTCCAGAACCTCATTATCCCAGAAGCGTAAAACCTTAAAGTTCTGTTGTTGAAACCATATGTCTCTCTTCAAATCTTTTTGAGCACTTCTTGCATGTTGTCCACCATCGACTTCTATAATGATCCGTTTTTCAAAATTGACAAAGTCAACAATATAAGGACCTACAGGCTGTTGACGGCGAAATTTCAATCCATCCAGTTGCCTATTTCGAAGATATTTCCACAATTGTTTTTCTACCTCAGTAAGATTATTCCTGAGTTTTTGGGCAATCGGGGTCAATTTCTTCTTCATTTCCCCCTTTATTCAATTACTAAAACATCAGGAGAGTAACCGAATTTTTTCAATAAACGCTTAGAAGAGTCTATGCAACCAACAGTACTGTAATTTGTATCGATCCATAGTCTATTTGATAATCTTTTAGGAGCTTTGAAACCATTTCCATATCTATGTTTCGGCTCTTTATTAACAAGGTATCTCTTGGGTCCTGCCGGTACTGGGCAATCTGAAATTTTCAGTTTACCTTTCTTTATAAGCCAATCAGCAGTATTAGTCAAAATTTCATTAGCACTTTGGATTTCAAAAACTTCGCCGGAGAGTTTCATTCGCTTTGGTTTTTCTTCCTTTTGCCAACTATCCCTAATTTCTGGTTCAGATGAGATAGGTGCTTCTGTCACTCCAGAAGTCATCTCTCTAATCCTCTCTTTAAGAAAATCCTCAATTTCAGCATCATTAAACTGATAATTAGGATAGCTTTCTCCGATATGTATTTTAACTGTCGGCATCAATCCTCTTATCATTTCTTCAGGCTCATCTGAAAGCGAAGTCCAAACTTCATCCAATATCTGAACTTTCTTAACCAGCATTTCTACTTGCTCAACATTATCCTTTGAAATAGTTTGTAGCTTTCTTAGAACGCTTTGTAATTCTTCATTTTCTATGTCAACTTTCCAAACAACCCTTTCTGCTAAAGGTATTTCTTCTATAAAGGATCTGAACAATATCCACACAACACCATTTGTCAACACGCCGTATTTCGTTCCCTCGCCAAAGCAATATTTTGCTAATTGACGGATTTCTTGTTCTACATTGGACCTCAAGTTCTTGGCTTCCATAAAGAGCACTCTCTTACCATTTTTGATTAAAGAATAATCAGGCACACCTTCTTCGATAGAGATGTTTGGTTGTACTTCCTCAGGATTTTCAGGATTCCATCCAAGAGCCCTCAAAATAGGATTTACTATTTGGTCTCTCACTGCCATCTCGTTCTGTTCGTATAGAGAACGAAACTTCTTTATTTTCTCTACTATTGGTGCTAGTATCTCATTTAAATTAGTCATTTTTTCACACTCCTTTTTATTGAAGGCACACCCTCCCCTACGCCCCTCCCATCAAGGGAGGGGAAGAAGAACCGCTATCTCCCCTTTTTTATCTCTTTCAATCTGTTACTTTCTTCATTACTCAAAGGCATTTTTATAGATAAGGAAGAAGTCGTTTGCTTTTAAGGGAATGGAGATTCGTAATAATGCTCTTTCACAATCCTTTATTGCTCTCCGGGACAAGAGCTTTAAGTCCTTCTTTTTCACCCCTACCTCTTTTAAGGTAAGGGGTAAATTTAAACGCCGGTTTAATTTTAAAAGAGATTCTTTTACTTCAGTAGTTCTAAGTATTTCCTTCAATTTTTCTTGATAAACTTTTTTCTTCCCCAGATAGTCCATCGTATAGGGAAGAAGGAGAGCATTAGCCGCTCCGTGCTGGAGCCCGTAATCAAGGGTAAGAGGATAGCCCATTCCATGAACAATAATTGTTCCCGTACGATTGATAACTATTCCGGCATAGAAAGCGGCTAAAGATAATTTTTCCCTCAAGGAAGGATTGTTTTCCTTCATAAGAGGGGGTAAATATCTTTTAATCAGTTTTATTGCTTCTCGCGAGAAAATCTCTGTAAGAGGATTTGCATCTGTTGAAAGATAGCCTTCGATAGCATGAGAGAATGCATCCATTCCCGTAGAAGCGGTGAGATTTTTGGGTAGGGTTAAGGTGAGGGAAGGGTCAATTATGGCAATTTTTGGCAAAATGGAAAAGGAACTGACAACCTTTTTTGTTTGTGCTTGCCAGTCGTTGATTACGGCATATCTTGTTACCTCACTTCCCGTGCCGGAGGTGGTTGGAATGGCTAAAACCGGTAAAGGAGGATTTTTGAGTCTTTCATTGCCAAAATATTCTCGCAAGCCACCGGGGTTCGTTGCCAAAACTGCAATTCCTTTAGCCGTGTCTATGCTACTACCCCCTCCCAGACCGATGACGAAATCACATTTTTTTTCTCTGACCAATTTCCCTCCCTTCTCCACAGTTTCTACGGAGGGGTTCTCCTCTACATCACAGAATTCTATTATTTTTATACCATTGTTCAGGAGAATAGATTCAACCTTTTTTAAAAGTCCGCTCCTTATAACAAAATGTTTGCCGGTGACTAAAAGAGCGCTCTTGCCTAAATTCTTTGCCTCCTTTAACTCTTTTAAACTTCCCTTTCCAAAATATATTTTGGTAGAAAGATTAAAGAAATAATTATTCATTGAATTAGTGTTTTTAACAGATCCTCAAATTCAGGAAAGGAGGTGCGGATACAATCGGTATCGTTAACTTTTGTCTTTCCGATAGCGCCCAATCCGGCAATCGTAAGAGCCATTGCGGTGCGGTGGTCGCCAAAACTTTCTACCGTTGCCCCCTTTAATTTCTTCCCGCCAGAAATCTCCATTCCATCCTTTCTCTCCTTTATCGCCGCACCCAATCTCTTCAACTGGCTCGCAATGGCATGAATTCGATCCGTCTCCTTAACCCGAAGTTCCCCCGCATCCTTGATGATGGTTTTTCCTCGAGCAAAACAACCAATCACGGCTAAAATAGGAATTTCATCGATAATTCGAGGAATAATCTTTCCCCCTATTTTTATTCCTCTCAATTCATTGTTTCCCTCCACGATCAAATCAGCGATAGGTTCTCGGCAGACCTCCTTTATATTTTTAATCCATATTTTTACTCCCATTTTCTTCAGAACGTCAAGAAATCCCGTTCGAGTGGGGTTTACCCCTATACCTGAAATTTTAATCTTTGAACCATTTAAAATTGATGCGGCAGCGATAAAAAAGGCCGTCGAGGAGATATCACCGGGAATGAAAAATTCTTTTCCTGCAAACTCTTCCTTTCTAATACTTACAGATAGTCCCTGAATCTTTAAGGGAACTCCGAAATATTTTAACATTCGTTCAGTATGATCCCGCGAGCGGGAGGGTTCGGTAACCGTTGTTTTCCCTTCTGCATGGAGACCGGCTAAAAGAAGACAACTCTTTACCTGAGCCGAGGCTATTGGTGAACTATAGCGGATTCCTTGCAACTTCCCTCCTTTAATCCTTAAAGGAGGATAATTACCTTTATCAGCATCAATTTCTGCGCCCAATTTACGTAATGGCTCCACAATTCTTTCCATCGGTCGTTTTCTCAAGTATTTATCTCCGGTAAGAACGCTGGAGAAATTCTGAGCGGCAAGGAGACCGGCCAAGAGCCGCATCGTTGTTCCCGAATTTCCGCAGTCAAGACTTTTTTTGGGTTTTTTAAATGCAAATAATCCCTCTCCAAAAATTACTAAATTTTCTCTGCTTTCTTTTACTCTAATACCCAAATCTTTCAGGCAATTTAAGGTAGAAAAGCAATCTTCGCATTTAGAGATTCCTTTGATAATAGATTTTCCTTGGGCAAGGGAGGCAAAGATAAGAGCCCGATGGCTAATTGACTTATCACCCGGAACCCTAATAATTCCTTTCAGAGCTCTTACTTGATTGATAATAATGGAGTGCTTCATTGCAACTATATTTCCCACACCGGCTACCTAAATATGCAATTGGTTTATCTTCAATTGATATTTTAGTTACTTCACAATTATTAGGGCAATCTTCACAAATAAAGGTTTCTGATTTTACATCTAAATCCCTTATTGTAAAACCTCTAAAATTGGTTTTTTCTGGTTTGTTTTCCCTCGCTAAAATAGCCATGCCTATCGCTCCCATTGACTCGCAATATCCAGGCACGATTACTCTATGATTGAGTTGTTCTTCCAAAGCTCTTATTAAAGCTTTATTGTTTGCGGTAGCTCCTTGAAAAACATACGGTGGTTTAAGTTCAAATGATTTTGCTAAAGTAAGATAATTGTTAATTAAGGCTCTGCAAACGCCCATTAAAATATCTTCGTTATTTGCACCTTTATTTTTTCTTGAAACAACTGCTGATTGGCATAAAATTCCACATTTTCCGGGAAAACTCAGGTTTATTCTACTTCTTAGAGCTAAATCTCCGACATCTTCGATATTGATGTTTAAGGTTCTTGCGATGGATTCAATCATCGCCCCTGTTCCTGCTCCACAAATATTATTCATTATATAATTTCTCCAAATCCCATTCTCTAAAGTTATGATTTTACAGTCTTCTCCCCCGATGTCAAAAATAGTATTTACATCTGGATAGTAATGTAGAGTTCCAATTGTGTGAGCTAAAATTTCTGTTCTTGTTATATCCCCGCCCAGCGAAATCTTTGCAAATTCTCTTCCACTCCCCGCACAACCAACCGCTCTTATTTCTGTGTTGTTTAATTGCTTTTCTATTTCTGCCAAACATTTTTTTATTGTTTCAATCAAACCTTTGTTCTGTAGATAAGATTGAGCTAAAATATTTGTATCATCATCTATAACTACCATCTTCGCACTTACGCTTCCCACATCACAACCCAGATAGCCGTTCATTTGACCCCCTTCTTTCTTTGTAACAATTCAACAGATGCTTCAAGTCTTGTATTAATATTAGCTTCAGAATTTGTCTCATCAATTTCAAACCTATATAACGGTAAATCTAACCTTTTAGCAGTTAAATCCATAATCATTTCTGAAGTCGTTTCAGGCATACAACTTAAAGGCATTAAATGAATAACAGCATCAAAATTATGGTGTTTATAAAAATATAAAGCATGATGAGAAGGATCTCCGTGAGCCCTGAACATCCCCTTGTAATATTTTTTTGCTTCTTTTACAAACCTCATCGGCACTTCCCCTTTATATCCCCTTTTCAATTCATTGCTATATTTAACAAATGTATGGACATTAACTCCCCTATTTCTTAATTTATTAAAAATGTTGTAATTAATACTGCTTTCAACTACAGTATAGAATTCTCCGACAATTCCTATTCTTATCTTTTCCTGATCATTCCAATCAAAATATTCGTTCTTTTTTTCTTCTTGATGCATTAGTTTAACAGCCTTTATAAGTTCTCTGACAACTTTTGGATATGAATTTTTTGGATTTACCCTTTTAAAAGCTGAGAGAACACCAAAGAAAATAGTTCCCTTTCTCTCGATGAAGATCGTATCAAAATCATATCCTAAATCCTCGCATATCTTTTTTTGTATCTCAAAATATTGCTGAAATCTGCAAGAACTCATACAAACGTTAGAGGTTCCAACACCTAAATAAGTTAATTTTATTCCTTTCCTTTTTGCCATTTCTAAAGCCTCAATAAAAGAACCTAAAGTAATTTTAAACGGGTAGCACATCATCGGTGAGCTATGCTTAACTCCTAATTTTATTGTTTTTTCTGTTATCGGTGGCGGTAACATTACTGCTACTCCTAAATTTTCTAATAGTTGTTTAATTATCTGAGTGTAGAAAGACATTCTTGGCAAGGTTACAACTCTTTTCATTTCAGTAACAGGTTTATTCCTATAAATATGCTAGATAGTTCTTTTGAGGGGCTTGAGAATCCTTTTTACTTCTTTCATTAATCTCTGGAAATCCTTCGGGAGGAGAGATTGGAAACCATCGGAAAGAGCCTCTTCTGGTTTAGGGTGAACCTCAATCATCAGACCGTCAGCTCCCGCGGCAATTGCGGCCTTACTCATTGGAAGAATAAGTTCCCTTCTTCCTGTTCCGTGGCTGGGATCGACAATAAGGGGAAGATGACTCAACTCCTTAATCAGGGGAACGGCGGAAAGGTCCAGGGTGAAACGGGTTGAATCTTCAAATGTTCTGATTCCTCTTTCGCAGAGAATAACATTATAGTTGTTCTGGGAGAGAATATACTCAGCCGCCATCAGGAGTTCCTCCACTTTTGCTGATATTCCCCGTTTAAGGAGAACCGGTTTCTTGCTTTTGCCCGCTTCCTTCAAGAGATCGAAGTTTTGCATATTTCTGGCCCCAATCTGAATAATGTCGCTATAACGGCTGACCAACTCCAGCTGACTTGTATCTCTGGCCTCGGTGACAACTAAAAGACCGGTTATCTTTCTTACCTCAGCCAGGTATTCCAGGCCTTTCTTTCCCAAACCCTGGAAGGAATAGGGACTTGTGCGCGGCTTAAAGGCACCACCACGTAGCATCACTGCTCCCGCCTCTTTTACAGCCTTTGCAGTTTCCAAAAGGCTCTCTTTACTCTCTACGGAACAGGGACCAGCAATCACTACTATCCTTTTTCCTCCAATCTCTAAATCCTTTACTTTAACGATCGTGTCTTCCTTTTTAAATTCGCGGCTTACTAATTTATATGGTTTAGAGATTGGAGTAATTGAGTCTACCACAAAGAAGCCCTCAAAAATCTCCCTTTTGGCGATGGCATTTTCTCCAATCACCCCGATAACTGTCCTTTCCTCCCCCTTGGAGATGTGAGGGGTAAATCCCAATTCCTTAATCTTGCTACAGAGTTGCTCAATCCCTTTTTGCGTCACACCTTTCTTTAGAATGAGAATCATTTTAGTCAACCCTCCCTTGGGTAAGAGCCAAAAATTTTCAGAAAGAGACACTGTCTTTCTAATTCTAAAAGCGCTTTTTTTACATCCTTATCGTCCTTATACCCCAGAAGATCAATAAAGAAAACATATTCCCAGGCCTTCCGTTTCGTAGGTCTTGATTCAATTTTGGTAAGATTAATACCGTACTTACGAAAGGGAGCCAACATATCGTAAAGAGCTCCTATCCTGTCCTTAATGGAAAAAAGAATGGAAGTCTTATCCTGACCGCTCCTCTTGCTAAATTCTCTTCCCAGAACCAGAAACCTGGTAAAGTTATGGGAAGAATCTTCAATGTGGCGGGCAGTAACGTTGAGGCGATAGAGACTGGCGGCAACATCGGAAGCAATCGCTGCCGTTTTTAATTCCTGGGAGGCTAATTCTGCTGCTCTTGCTGTAGATTCGGTCTCTACCAACTTTGCTTCGGGAAGATTCTCCTCTAACCAGCGCCGACACTGAGCAATTGCCTGGGAATGGGAATACACCTTCTTTATCTCCTTTAACCTTCCTTGAGAAAGAAGATGATGAGAAATCTCCAGCATCACCTCGGCAGAGACTTTGAGATCAGAATCTAAAAACATATCCAATGTATGATTCACTACTCCTTCCGTAGAATTTTCTATTGGTACGATTCCAAAATCTGCCTCTTTTTTCTCGACGGTGGCAAAGACCTCGCTAATACTTCTTACGGGAAGAAAGTCTGCCCTTTTTCCAAATACCTTCAGAGCAGTAAGATGGGTAAATGTGGCCGGTGGTCCCAAATAGACGACACTTAATTTCCTCTGTAAATTACGAAAGCTGTTCAGGAGTCCTTCAACAATCTCGGAGAGAGTGCTATCGCTCAGAGGTCCTTGATTTCTCTTTAGCAGATGTTTTAGAATTTTCTTCTCTCGCGCAGGATCGTAAAAACTCTTCCCCTCCCTTTGCTTAATCTTGACAATTTCCAGAACCCTTTTTGCACGTTGGTTAAGAAGATTAAGTAATTTTAGGTCGAGATCATCGATCTCTTCTCTTGATTTTTTTAAATTTTTCGCCATTTTTTTCTTAAAAACCAGATCAATGCCTCTAATCCCAGAACGTAACTCAACTCTCCGAATCCACTTATCTGACCAAGAGAGACCGGAGCGATTAATGAGCGATGACGAAATTGCTCTCTCTTATAGATATTGGAAAGGTGAACCTCCACCGCAGGAATTTTAACCGCCAAAATGCTATCTGCGATTGCGATGCTGGTATGAGTATAGGCCGCAGGATTAATAAGAATACCATCTGCCCAATTCCTCTCTTTTCCCAAAATAGAAACAATTTCGCCCTCACTGTTCAGTTGTTTAATTTGAACGACTACCTTTAACTCCTTTGCTCTTTTCCTGATTAAAGCATTTATCTGAGGTAGGGTCGTTTTTCCGTAAATCTCTTTTTCCCTTTTTCCCAAGAGATCTAAATTTGGGCCATGGATTACTAAGATATGCTTCATTATTATTTATCTCCTCCTTGCAACACCTTTCTGATAAGATGGAAAGGAACATTTTCACAGATGAAAACGTCTCCCAATCTCCGGGGAAGGATAAAGCGCAATTTTCCTCCTTTTTTCTTTTTATCCAAGAAAAGGCTCTTGTAGATTTTCCCTTCATCCACCCCTGATTTAATCAGGGGTTTAGTGGGCAACCTCATTCTTTTTAAAAGTTCACCCATTCGCAAAAGTAATCTCGGTGAGCAAAAATGCATCGCTACCGCAATCTCGGTTGCTTTCAGCATCCCTATTGAAATTGCCTCTCCATGCCGACAGCCCTGATAACCCTCGGCGGCCTCGATGCTATGTCCAATGGTATGGCCAAAATTCAGGATTTCCCTTTCCCCTTTTTCTTCTCTTTCATCCTGAGAAACAATTTTTGCTTTGATTCTCACCGATTCCACAATGACCCTCTGTAAAGCATTAGTCTCGAGCTTTTTTATTCTCTCTAAGTTCTTCTCTAAATATTCGAATAAACTTTTATCCCTTATTATACCATACTTTACAATCTCGGACATGCCTGTTCTCATTTCCCTGGAAGGAAGGGTCTTTAAGACCTCTGGATCGATAAGGACTGCTCTTGGCTGATAGAAGGAACCAACAAGATTTTTGGCCTGGGGTAAGTCCACCCCAACCTTTCCTCCAATACTTGCATCCACCTGAGCAAGGAGAGTTGTAGGGACGGCAATAAAATTTATTCCCCGGAGATAGGTAGCGGCTACAAATCCGGCTAAATCATTGATGACTCCTCCTCCGAGAGCAAGAATGGTTGAGTTCCTCTCCAATTTACAGTTGACGCATTTTTCGTATAGTCCTATTGCTTGATTTATCGATTTATATTTTTCGCCAATAGGAACCTTAACAATATTAACGCTATAACCTCTCTTTTCTAAGTCTCTTTTGATAGTTTCTCCGTAGTAATGGAAGACTTTGTTGTTGGTGATAACCAAAATTTTCTTGCCCAAACCCAATTCTTTGATAACTTTTCCAATCCGAGAAACTCTTTCTCCAATATGGATGGGGTAACTGCGTCTACCTAAATTAACTGAAATAACCTCAACCTTTCTCATTTAAAAATCTAATAATCTTTTTCACTGTTTCTTCAACGGTTGAATCGGCTGTATCAATAATAAAATCCGCCTTTTGATAATAAGGCGCTCGGCGTGCCAGCAGCTGTTTGATTCTGTTTTCTTTCTCCTTTCTTTCTCCTTTCAAAAGAGGTCTTTTCTCATCCTGCAGCGTCCTTTTTAAAATCAACTCCGGGCTCACTGAAAGACATACAATAATTCCGCCTTTCCTTAATGCCTGCATATTTTCCTCTTTTAGGACCACTCCTCCACCGGTAGCAATAACAGCATTCTTATATTCTGCCACCTTTTTAATTATCTCGGTTTCAACTTTTCTGAAATAGGGCTCCTCCTTCTCCTGAAATATTTGGGAGATTTTAATCCCTTCCCTTTCTTCGATTAGGTCGTCGGTATCAACAAAATCCATCTTTAATCTTTTTGCCAACTCCTTGCCTACCGCAGATTTCCCGGTTGCCATAAATCCGGTCAGGACGATATTACCTTTTCCTTTATCTCCCATTTCATCATTCTAACTTATCCCAGAAATCTGAAACAGCCTTCTTTATATCACTCCATAGTGATTCAATATCATCTATCAACTCCACCATCTTTTCACCTTTTAATTGAAAACCATATCCACTTATAAATCGATGTCTAAAATTTCTATAGGGATATAACCTACTTACTATATCTTGGTTAAGTATAGGAATCTTCCCTTCAGGAGGATTGAATGATAAAGCGAGAAGTTCTTTATGCCAACTTTCTCCTTTAGGCACAGTCAAGTAGTACTTTTTGGTTATGCGCTTTAAAATATTCTCTATTCCATTATAAAAATTCATTAAATAAGTCCCCATTGCTGGTTCTGTAGAATAATCTTCTTTATGGGAATCAAATTTGCTTACGACTTTAAAAAGTTTCTCTAAGGCTTCTTCAATTGCCTTTTCCTCATCTGATACATCTTCTCTTAATTCCTTATACTTTTCTTTCATATATAACCTTCCCCTTAGATAAAATTCTTTTATAAAGATGCTCTCTTACATCGTCCAAATCAACTATATCCACTTCATCATCTACCACCATGGAAACTTTCCCATAATATTTAAAAAATTCTCTGGACTTAATCCCGGAGACTGCTATATCAACATCCTGAGCCGATTTAATATCATCAAGACATGAACCAAATAATAGCACTTTCTTTGCACCAAATCCTTTACTAATACCAACAATCTTATCTAATTCTCTTTTTAAAACTGCTCTTTTCATTATTCATCACCTCAAACAGTCGTCAAAATTTCAGATAACTAGAAAATATATTTTTTCTATAATATCATTTTTTTGTTTGTTTACCAGTTTTTCATCATCGGGTCATATTGTATAAATAATAAAAGCGGACAGGCTACTTTCACAGCTTTTTTCTTAAAAAGCATTTTCATGTTTCACAATAGCAAGAATATATGCTTCCTCTTTTTCCTTTTTGTATATACATCCATAATTTTTATTGATGCTAAATTCCCATGTATTAATAGTGCCTTTTATTGTTTTATTTCGCAAGGAAGGATGCTGTGGATTCTTTGTAAGTAGGTCTAAACACCAATAGAATTTTTCTTTTATGGGTGCTGATAACTTTTTCTTGTTTTTAAGTTTCTTCGTTAAATTATCCGGAATATGGATTATCTTAATCACTATCTACTGCTTTCTTTAAATCTTTGGCAGATGTAAAAGAAGAATATTTTCCTTCTTTAAACTCCTTCTCTGATTCTCTGATCTCCTTCTGGCATCTCTCACTAAAGAAATA
>DAOWFY010000114.1 GCA_030637775.1 bacterium
AAGGCTTTTTCTTTTCTTAAAAAGTATGTAAGACAAAATGATATCGATATTATTCATAGTTATACTCCTCGAAATAATATCTTAAGCGCAGCGGTTGGGAAAATAACGGGTATATCTCTCATTTGGCATGAGAGAAATTTAATATATGGAAAAGAGAAGGATTTAGACCGGAGGTTTTCCTTTCTGCCTGATAGAATAATCTGTAATTCGCATGCGGTAGCAGAGAGATTTCAAATTCGCGGGAAGATTCCCAAGAAAATAAGGGTCATTTTGAATGGAGTTGACCTGAAAAAATTTCATCCTCAGATAAGTGGAGATGAAGTAAGGAGAAAGTTTGGGATTGGCGATGATAGGATAATAGTCGGTATGATTGCTAATTTTCATCCGAGAAAAAACCACGAATATTTTATAAGTGCTATGCCAAAGATTATTAAATATTCTCCCGATGTCCTATTTGTAATTGCCGGAGGGGAATATTCTGAGGGAGATAGAGTTAGAGAAGAAAAATTAAAAAGGATGATTAAAGAATTGAATTTAAAGAATCGGGTAATTTTCACCGGGTTTAGAGCCGATGTCCCCCCGGTCCTCGCATCTTTCAACATTTTTGTTTTAACCTCTGTCTTAGAAGCTTGCAGCCGTGTTCTTCTTGAAGCGATGGCTATGGCTAAGCCTATTGTAGCCTTAGATAGTGGTGGCAATCCAGAATTGATAGAGAATAACCTCTCGGGAATCCTCGTACCCCCGGATAGTCAGGAGAATTTTATAAAGGCGATTGTATCTTTCCTTGTTGATAAGAATAGGAGGGAAGAATTTGGATTTAAGGCAAGAGAACGGGCAGAGAAATTTTTTGATGTGAAACGTAATGCTAAGGAAACAGACACAGTATATCTTGAGTTGGTAGGTCAATAGAGAAAAAGGAGAAATATTTGAAAATTGGGATTGATGCTCGGGAGATTCAAAACGGAGTTTATACAGGTATTGGCAGGTCGTTAGCAAATTTTTTAGAATATTTTTCAATGTTAAATAAGGATGACGAATGCATTCTCTTTTCCAGCAAGAAGATACCTTTAGATTTTGGTAGAAAGGTCAAGAATATAGTCATCGAAGAAGGACTAACATTTTATTGGGACCAGGTAAAGCTTCCATTGGCTATGAGAAGAGAAAGAGTAGATATATTCTATTCGCCTTATTACAAAGTTCCGTTATTAACCTTCTGTAAAGTAGTCAGCGCTATCTTAGATTTGATGTACTTATCCTTTAAAGAATATAGAAAGAAATTAGGTATTAAGGCAAAGTTATATTATATGAGCTTTGGTAAGGGTTTTGCTCATAAGGCTGATAGGATAATCACCGACTCTGAACATGCCAAAAAAGAGATAGTTAAATTTTATAAAATTGCTGAAGATAGAATAAAAATTATCCCTTTAAGTGTAAACAAAGTATACAATCTCGTAGAGGATAAAATTAAGATAGAAGAGACCAAGGAAAAATACGGTATCAATAAGAGATATATCTTGTTTGTCGGTAACTTTAAACCCCATAAAAATGTAAAAACTTTAATTTTGGCCTTTAAAGAAATTACGAACATTCTGCCGGATCTGGAACTTGTCCTTGTCGGTCCGAAGAAAAATAGTTATCAAGAATTAAAAACTTTAGGAGAGGATTTATCCCTGCAGGATAAAGTCATATTTACTGGTAAGATTACCAACTTGTTCGAACTAAAGAATTTATATGATGGAGCTGAACTATTTGTCATGCCATCATTATATGAAGGGTTTGGTTTGCCGGTTGCTGAGGCGATGGCTTGCGGACTGCCGGTAGTTGCTTCTGACCGTACTTCCATTCCAGAAGTTGTAGGTAATGCTGGGATTTTGGTTAATCCCTCAGATAATAAAGCATTTGTTACTACCATATTAAATCTATTGCAGGACCAGCAGATGCGCCTCGAGTTAAGTAAGAGAAGCAAAGAGCAGGCGAATCTATTTTCCGAAGATAGGATTAATAAGGCAATCTATGATTTATTTCAAGAGGTCTATCACCATGAGATGAAGTTATAGAGGCAGCGGATACTATGTTATATAAACTTCCTGAATTTAGCAAATCTTTATTTATTGTTAATGATTTTCCCCCAATACTCGGGGGACAATCTACCTACTTCTATAACTTATGGAGGCATCTACCTAGCGAAAAAATTGTAGTATTGGCTCCTGTAGTTAATGGTTACAAGGAATTTGATAAAAAGCAAAATTTTGAAATCATCAGGAAAAAATATCTTTTTAATATTCCTTTATTTGGATGGATACTCAAGATTACTATTCCCTTACTCCTTTCTTTAATCTTAATTCCAAAAAGAAAGTTAAGTATTATTCACTGTGCCCATATTTTGTCGACCGGTATAGTTGGATTAATTCTAAAATTTAGTTTTAAAAAACCGTATATTGTTTATACATTCGCTGCAGATATCTTAGGATTTCAAAAATATAAGTTAATAGACAAATTAATGCTGATTACCTTAAAAAACGCATATAAAATTATAAGTATAAGCGATTTTACAAAAGGTAAACTTATAGAGAGAGGCATTGAATCTGAAAAAATTATAAAAATCCTCCCGAGTATTGATTTGGACAAATTTGTTCCTAATGTTAACTCAAAGGAGATAATAAGGAAATATAATCTCCAGAATAAAAAGGTGATTTTAACAATAGCACGATTAGTAAAAAGGAAGGGACATGATTTTGTAATTAGAGCTCTTCCGAAAGTATTAGAAAAAGTGCCAAATGCAACTTATTTAATAGTCGGTGATGGTCCATACTTAAATGAATTGAGAAAATTAGTTAAAGATTTAAAATTAAAGGAAGAAGTAATTTTTGCTGGAAGTGTACCGAATGAAAAGACGATAGAATATTATAATGCTTGTGATATTTTTATTATGGCAAATAGAGAGATTAAAAGGGAAGGAGATATAGAAGGTTTTGGAATAGTTTTCTTGGAAGCAAATGCCTGCGGAAAACCAGTCATTGGAGGTAGATCAGGTGGAACGGTTGAGGCAATAGTTGATGCTGAAACTGGTTTATTGATTGATTCCACAGATACAACCCAAATCTCAAATGCTCTTATCAAACTTTTGACCAATTCTGAATATGCCAGGGAATTGGGACGAAAGGGGAGATTAAGGGTCGAAAGAGAGTTTACCTGGCAAAGAAGTATAAATATTTTAAAAAAATTTATATGAAACTAGCAATGATGAAGGTTAAAGTGATTACAGATTAATCCCACATTTTGAGATTTAATGAAGATAAATAGGAAAAATCTCTCCTGTAAAATATGTCAGAGTAAAAGAATTTTAGTATTTATTCAGAAGAAGGGTTATCTGATGTTAAAGTGTAGAAACTGTGGCTTTATATTTGCGCCATCCATAAATAAAGAGTATATAGAAAGGGTTGTTGAACATTATGAGAGACGAGACCCATTCCTAAGGGTTGCCAAATCCAGGAAGTTTCTCTATCAGCGATTTCTATCAGAGATAGATAAAAGATTTGCTAAGAAAATAAGAATTCTTGATGTTGGATGTGGACCTGGTTTCTTCCTATCTTTAGCCAGGCAAAAGGGATGGGATTGTTATGGAGTTGAAGTAGTTTCTTCACTATGTGAAATGGCGAGGAGAAGATATAAACTTAATAATATTATTAACTCAAGATTTGAGGATATTGAATTCCCTGATTATTATTTTGATATAATTACCTTGTGGAATGTCTTAGATGAAATTGATGCTTTTAAGGAGGTTATTATTAAAGTAAAACGAATGCTGAAAGAGGATGGGTTATTATTTATTAGAACGCCAAATGCAACATTTCATTCCTTCTTTTGCCGCCTTCATAATTTTAATTTAGCGCCCCGGAGAATATTTATTCTTCATATTCGAAATTTTTCCAAAAAGAGTATCCAGATTCTACTTGGAAAAGTCGGTTTTTCTCAGGTAAGGGTTAGAAATTCTTCTCCCACTGCAGGAGACCCTTATGGTGGTAAAAAAGGAGTGAAAATCTATAAGTTTTTTGCCTTCCTAATAGCACAACTTCTATTTATCTTAAGTTTTGGTAGAGTAACCCTTGCTCCATCAATCGAGGTATTTGCTGAAAATGGAAAAAATTAAGGTCATCCATATCATTACCAGATTGGATAAGGGAGGGGCGGCAGAGAATACCCTTTTGACGGTAAAGGGACTAAATGGAGATAGGTATGAGGCTAAAATTATTGCTGGCTGTTTCCGCAGAGATAAAGAGGATTTAAAGGTTGCGAATACAAAAATTGAGGTAATTCTTATTCCTGAGATGAGAAGGGTGATTAATCCTTTTCTTGACATTTTAACATTCTTCAAACTATACCTGATGATAAAAAGAGAAAGACCCCAGATTGTTCATACCCATACCTCAAAGGCCGGATTTTTGGGTCGCTGGGCAGCAAAACTTGCCGATGTCCCGATCATTATCCATACCCCTCATGGTCATATCTTTTATGGCTATTTTCATTGGCTTATTACAAGATTTTTTATCTTTTTAGAGAGGATAACCAGCTTAATTACCGACTACATTGTCACCTTAACCAAAAGGGGGAGAAAGGAACATCTCAGATATAGGATTGGACCTCCCTGCAAATTTATCCCAATTCATAGCGGGATTGAAAGAAAAAGATTTGAAGAAATAAGAGCCAATCGAGAAGAGAAAAAAAGGGAATTGGGGATCCCTTTAGAGGCAAAGGTGCTGGGAACAATTGGGAGATTGGAACCAATCAAGGGGCATCTCTATCTCTTAAAGGCAGCAAAATTGATTGTGGAGAACCCTCGGTTTCAAGAAACAAGATTCTTATTGGTAGGGAGGGGACCTTTAAGAAAAAAATTAGAAAGAGAGATATCTCTCTTAGGCATCAGGAAGAATGTTCAATTCTTAGGATTCAGGGAGGATATTTCTGAGATTCTAAATATCTTTGATATCTTTGTTCTCCCTTCCTTGAATGAAGGAATGGGTAGGGTTTTACTGGAGGCGATGCTGATGGGGAAGCCTGTTGTCGCCAGTAATGTCGGCGGTATCCCTGATATTGTTAAAGATGAAGAGACAGGTCTCCTTGTTCCTTGCAAGGATTTTAAAGCTTTATCTGAAAGAATTATTGAATTATTGAAGAACCCGGAGAAGGCAAAATTCCTGGGAAGAAAAGGGAAAGAAAAAGCAGAGGGGGAGGAATTTACGGCTGCTATAATGGTAAAAAGAATTGAGGAATTATATGAAAGGGCAATTAATGAAAAAATTTCTTCCGGTAACTTTTGTAATTCTATTACTTAGTATTTCTTCAACTGGCAGGAGCCAGGAAGGACTAAGATATATTCCTGGAGTTATTCATCTCCATAGTAATGTTAGCACCGGTATCTATTCCATTAAGGAACTTGCTCAACTTGCTCAAGCCAAAGATATTCCTATTATAATTATTACCGATCATCTCTTATTGAAAGCCGAATATGGCCTTCCACCCCTCCAGAGAATAATAAAGAAAAGGGTAGAAAAAGGTTCTATCCTTCGTTCGGGAGTAAAAGAGTATTTAAGTCAGATTGAAGAGGTAGATAAGAGTTATCCTTCCTTATCAATTATTCCCGGGGCTGAGGTTGCTCCTTTCTATTTCTGGACAGGTAACTACTTCAGAAAGGACTTGACTCTCCGTAATTTGCATAAGCAGCTCTTGGTGATTGGATTGGATAAGGGCGATGACTACCTTAGAATGCCTGTTGTTGGCAATTACCATTTTTCTCTCTCATGGGAGAATCTCCTTCGGTTATGGCCCTTGGTGCTCATTCTTCTTGGGCTCTGGATGATAAAAAGAAGGAGAAAAAGCAAATTCTGGTTTAGAACACAGAGCTTTATTCTCTCCTCCCATCCTTACCGAAGATTGGGAATAGTCCTTTTTCTCTTAGGGCTACTATTTCTCTTCAATGAACTTCCCTATTTCCCTTATGACCAATACCATGGAGATAGAGATAATCTGCCCTATCAGGATTTGATTGATTATGTTAATGAGAGAAATGGTTTGACCTTCTGGTCAGCACCTGAGGCACCAAGTCAGCAAAAGCTCAGAGGTATCACCCTTTCCACTCTTCCCTATCCCGAAGCACTTCTCCAGACCAAAGATTATACCGGCTTTGCCTCTCTCTATGAGGGTTATAGAGAGGTAGGGGGTCCGGGAGGCATCTGGGATAGGGTTTTAATTGAATACTGCCAGGGAAAAAGGGATAAACCGGTCTGGACGATTGGGGAAGTAGACTATCATTGTCCTCTTGAGCGCAAAGAAATTGATGAGGTCCAGACCGTCTTTCTTTTATCCAAAATTGACGAAAACTCTATTATAGCCGCTTTAAGGAAAGGGAGATGCTATGTCCTTCGGAGAGCAAAGGAATATAAATTGGTTCTTGAAAATTTTACTCTTTCTATCTCCGGTGGTAAAATAAAACTAATGGGGGATACCTTAATCACAGAAGAACTCCCCCGGATTAATTTTGCTCTTTCCAGTTCCGATGGAAAGAGAAGAAAAGTGAGGGTAAAATTGATTCGCTCCGGAAGGATCATCAGGGAATTTGTCGGTCTTACGCCAATGAAGAGAAAATTTTACGATTATTCCCTGCCCGAAGGAGAGAAAGGTTACTACCGACTGGATGTTGAAACCCAATATTCCCATAAGATCCTTACCAATCCGATATTTGTGAGAAGGAAATAGGTAGTGGTCAACCTTGGTTGACAGCCGAGTGAACTCGGCAACTACAGAAAACAAAATGGCTTTATAAAGGTTTAGATGATCTGCGCTATTCATCAACCTCAGTTTCTGCCTTGGCTGGGATACTTCGATAAGATCGATAAGAGCGATATCTTTGTTTTTCTGGATAATGTCCAGTATAAGAAGAATGAATGGCAAAATCGCAATAGAATCAAAATTGCTCATGGCTGGCAATGGCTGACGATTCCGGTAAAATACAGATTTGGACAAAGGATCAATGAAATTCTCATTGATTATAGCAAAGACTGGAGACCAAAGCATTGGCAGGCGCTGATTACAAATTATCAAAAGAGCCCCTACTTTAAAGATTACCGGGATTTCTTTCAGAAGGTTTATCAACAGAACTGGCGCTATTTAGCCGAGATCAATATTTATTTAATTAGGAAATTAATGAAATTTTTAGGAATAGAAAAGGAGATGAAGAAGGCCTCCGATTTAGGAATCAAAGGTGAGAAGACAATAAGACTTGTCGAAATCTGCAAAGTTTTAGGAGCAGATACCTATCTTTCTGGTCAGGGAGCGAAGGATTACCTTGATTTAGAAAAGTTTAAAAGAGCAAAGATAGAGGTCATTTTTCAGGAGTTTGCTCATCCAATATATCGGCAGAACTACCAGGGTTTTGAACCCAATCTTTCGATCATTGATCTTCTCTTTAATGAAGGGAAGAAAAGCCTCAGCCTGCTCCGAGGCAGAGCAAAGAAAGATAAAAATGTATGAAGAGTATTGGGGCTTAAAGGAAAAGCCATTTGAGAATACCCCTGATCCCCGCTTTCTTTACAGATCTATCCAGCATAAGGAGGCGCTCTCAAGGCTGTTCTATGTGGTGAGGGAAGGCAAGGGAGCAGGGATGTTAACCGGGATCTTCGGCTGCGGGAAGACCGTATTGGGTCATGCTCTCCTTAAAGAATTAGAGAGTGATATCTACAAGCTTGGCTTTGTCACCAATCCCCGACTTGAAGCTGTAGAACTATTGAGGATGATTATTCATTCCTTGGGGAGAGAGGAATTGCCAACAAGGAAGACCGAGGTTTTAGTTGCTCTTAATGAACTTCTGGTTAACAATCTCCGGGATGGAAAGAAGACCGTGATCATCATTGATGAAGCCCATAGCATCGAGGAGAAGGAAGTTTTTGAGGAGATCAGACTCCTTCTTAATTACCAGTTAGAGGATAAGTTTCTCTTAACGCTTCTTCTTCTCGGTCAGCCGGAACTGAAAGAGAAAATAGAGAATAATAAACAGCTTCTTCAGAGGATAGCGATGAGATATAATTTAGAGGCTTTAAGTTTAAAGGAGACAGAAAAATATATCTACCATCGTTTAGCCATCGCGGGAAGCGATGGTTCCCGCCTCTTTGATATAAAAAGTCTGAAGAAGATTTACCAACACTCTGGTGGCATTCCCCGAAGGATCAATCAGATCTGCGACATGAGCCTTCTCATCGGTTTTGACAAAAGGAGCAAAAAAATAAATGAAGGGATTGTTGGGGAGGCGGTGAGGATATAAAATGAATATTTTAGCCATCGGAGCCCATCCCGATGATATTGAATATGGTTGTGGTGGTCTTCTTCTGAAGGCCGCAGAGAAGGGAAATAAAATTTATCTCTTTATTCTTACCAGGGGGGAAAGGGGAGGGGATCCGAAGATAAGGGAAAAGGAGCAGGAAAAGGCCGCCAGACTTCTGGGAGCAGAAAGGTTGCTCTGGGGAGATTTTTCCGATACGCAACTTCCCGGGACAAATATCCTCATTCCCAAGATCGAAGAGGTTCTTAATCTTGTTAATCCAGAGGAGGTCTACGTTAACTACTTCGATGATACCCACCAGGACCATCGGGTTCTCTCAGATGCGGCGATCTCGGCAACCAGATATATCAAGAATGTTTTCTTCTATGAGGACTATACCACGACCAATTTTGAGCCAAATCTCTTTGTGGAGATCGAAGGTACCCTGAACAAGAAGATTGAACTTCTTAAATGTCACCATTCTCAGATGACCAGGGTTTATCCCACAGGGCTTGATATCTTAGAAAGTGTCCGAGCAATTGCCAACTTCAGAGGCTTTCAGGGAAAGGTAAAATATGCTGAGGGGTTTAAGGCGCTTCGGTTTCTGCGAGAAGTATAAATGAGGACTATACCCCATTCCCGCCCCTCTTTAGGAGCTGAGGAGAGAAAAAAGGTTGTTGCTACCTTAAGATCCGGCCAGATCGCCCAGGGAAGAATTGTCGAAAGGACCGAAAAGGCCTTCGCTGACTTTGTCGGCGTTAAAGGAGCCGTTTTATTCAACTCCGGTACCGCCGCCTGTCATCTTGCACTTTTAGCATTAGGAATTAAGAAAAAAGATGAGGTCATTTTACCATCCTATACCTGCTCGGCCTTACTTAATGCTATCTATTATACCGGCGCTAAGCCCATTCTCTGCGATGTCCATCGCTCTAACTTTAATCTTGACCCTGCCGAGGCAAGGAAGAGAATCGGTAAGAAAACAAGTGCAATCATCATTCCCTATATCTTTGGGGCTCCTGCTAACCTCAAAGAATTGATAGAATTTAAGGTTCCCATTGTTGAGGACATTTCCCATAACATTGGAGCAGATTATCAGGGTAGAAGGATCGGAAGTTTTGGAAAGATCTCTATCTGCTCCTTCTATGCGACCAAAATGGTGACCTCGGGAGAAGGAGGGATTGCTCTTTCCAATGATGAGATTCTTTTGAAAAGGATGAGAGATCTCCGGGACTACGATGAAAAGGAGAATTATCTTTTACGCTATAACTATAAATTGACCGATATCCAGGCCTCAATCCTTTTGGTTCAATTGAAGAAACTTCCTCTCTTTATTGCCCGGCGAAAAAATTTAGCCTCTGAATATAATGAGGCATTCTCTAGATACAATATCAAGTTGCCTTCAGGAAAGGAGCATGTCTTTTATCGCTATGTTGTGCAAATTCCAAAGAACAGGGATCTCGAAAGAATAATCCTTTTATTTCAAAGGAAAGGAATTATCTGCCGCAGGCCGGTTTATAAACCTCTCCATCGGTATCTCCATCAGGAAGGATTCCCTGTTACAGAAGCAATCTGGCATTCCGCCCTTTCCCTGCCTCTTTACCCTTCCTTAACGAAAGAAGAATTAAGGAAAGTTGTCTCTGTGGGTCAGAGCATTTTCCCCCAACTGACACGAAGTGTCACCCTGAGCGCAAAGCGAAGGGTCTCATACTACAGATGAGATTCTTCGGCTACGCCTCAGAACGACTTCGTCGAATTCTCCCCTTTATTTAACAAAAACAGCAATTGTGGTAAAAGAATTATAGTGGTGGTATAATTATAGATGCGCCCGTAGCTCAGCTGGATAGAGCGGTGGACTTCGAATCCAAAGGTGGCAGGTTCAAATCCTGCCGGGCGCGCTAAGCAACTTTTGGAGAGCCTCAGGAATCGGACCGAAGCGGTCTCTAAGTTCTTGGATGAATGCGGCGGGGATTTCCTCCTTTTTTAAAGAAAAAAGTTGACGATAAAGACGAAGGCGAAGGGACTCGCTCGGGATATAGGATTCGGGGATATAGCCGTTGGCCGAAGAAAGTACTTTAGGGAAGGGAATTTGAGGTTTCCCCAGTAACTCTCCTGTTACCTCTTGGAGTAAATCACAATATAGATGAAAACCCACCGCTTCAATAAAGCCGTGTTGCTCCCTTCCTAAGATATTACCCGCCCCTCTGATTTCCAGGTCCCGGAGCGCTAATTTAAAACCACTGCCCAGGGTAGAAAATTCCTCAAGCGCTTTTAGCCTCTTTTTTGCCTCAGAGCCAAGGGTAGCATCCTGTGAAATGAGAAGATAGGCATAGGCTCTCTCTTTGTAACGGCCAACCCGACCGCGCAACTGGTAAAGATCGGCCAAACCAAAATTCTCCGCCTCCTCAATAATGATCGTATTGGCATTAGGGATATCGAGGCCCGATTCAATAATGGTTGTCGCTAAAAGAAGGTCAATCTCTCCTTCAATGAACTTCAGCATCACACTTTCCAATCTTTTCTCCTCCATCTGGCCGTGGGCAATGCCGATTTTGGCCTCAGGAAGTAATCTCTTTAGGCTTATCGCCTTTTCCTCAATATTGTAGACCCGGTTGTGAAGATAGTAGACTTGGCCGCCCCTTTCCATTTCCCGGAGAACGGCATTTTTAATAAGAGATTCGTTATACT
>DAOWFY010000017.1 GCA_030637775.1 bacterium
AAAAAGATTAAAGAAAGAGAGTGATAAGATTATTTTATTCGGAAGTGCAGCAAGTGGCATAAACATCAAAGAAAGCGATATTGACCTCTTCATTCTGACCAATTTCCCGGAAAAGGCAAAGAAGATAATCTCAAAAAATAAAGAAAAAATTCAATTAATAGCCAAAAAACCATTAGAGTTTGTAGAACTGAAGTCAAAAGACCCGATATTTTATGATGAAGTAATGAGAGGAATTGTTCTATGGGAGAAAACGAAGTAGATCAGGAATTCAAAAGATGCCTTGAAAAAGGTAAAGAAGGTGCTGATAGGATGATTGAGGGTGCTGAAGAATTTATCAGAAAAACAAAGGAAATCCTAAAATGAATTATCGTAATAAAAGGGTTACGGTGGTGGGTTTAGGGGTCTCTGGTTTTGCCGCCGCTTGCCTCCTTAAGGATGTAGGGGCAAGGGCAAGGGTGACAGAGAGCGCAGTTACAAAAGCAATTTTGGAGAGAAAGATTTTTTTGGAAAGGAAGGGAATTAAAGTGGAGGTAGGAGGCCATCGCCAGGGATTTATTGCAGGCAGTCAACTCTTTGTTGCCAGCCCGGGCGTAGGTTCTTCTTCTCTTCCTTTGAGATTTGCTCAAAGAAATAAAATTCCCGTTATCGGAGAGGTGGAACTTGCCTCTACGCTTTCCTCGGGAGAGATTATTGCCGTCAGTGGAACAAATGGCAAGACAACCGTCGTCTCTCTTCTCGGTGAAATCTTTAAAAAAGCAGGAAAGAAGGTAGTAGTCTGCGGCAATATTGGCCATCCATTTTCGGCAGCGATGAGGAGATGCAAAAAAAATTCCTTTATTATCCTGGAAATAAGCAGTTTTCAGTTAGAAAGAATCAAGAATTTCCGACCCAGAGTTGCCGTTCTCTTAAATATCGACCCTGACCACTTAGATTGGCATCAAAATTTCTCTTCCTACAAAAGAGCAAAGAGCAGACTTTTTCTTAATCAGAAAACAAATGACGATGCAATACTTAATCAGGATGATGATTATATTTCTTCTTTTCTTCCCAAGATAAAGGCAAGAAAGTTCTTCTTTTCCCGAAGAAAAATGGCAGAAAAAGGTGTATTCGTGAAGAGTAATTGGATTATCTCTAATCTTTCCGGAAGGGAAGAGCGGATATTTAATCTGGAAAGAGCAGTTTTGAAAGGCGCACATAATTGCGAGAATTACTTAGCCGCCGCCGCCGCTGCTCTAATAGTGGGAATCTCTCCCGAGATCATCGGAGGAGTTTTTAAGGAATTTTCTTCCCTTCCTCATCACACGGAGTTCGTAAGGAGGTTGAAAGGAGTAAGCTATATCGATGACTCCAAGGCGACAAATTTGGATGCTACTCAAGCGGCTCTCCAGACCTTTCCTGCCGGCAAAATTATTCTCATCTTGGGGGGAAGGGATAAGGGCTGTTGTTTTCATCGACTATCCGATCTGGTAAAGAAAAGGGTAAAGCAGATTATTCTTCTTGGCGAGGCAGCCAAAAGGATAGAGAAGGAGCTTTCCCGATGTTCTCTTCCGATAAGGAAGGTAAGTTCCCTGAAAGAAGCGGTAAGAGTGGCAAAAGCATCGGGAAAAAGAGGGGATTTTGTCCTTCTTTCTCCTGCCTGCTCAAGTTTTGATATGTTTGCCGATTACAAAGAGAGAGGTAATGTATTTAAGAAAGCAGTTCAGAATTTATCATAATTTACTTCTTGTTACCATTCTGCTCGTTGGTTTTGGGATCATTATGGTCTATAGCGCCAGCGGCATTTTTTCCGGGGAGAGATTTCAGGACCCTTTTCATTTCCTGAAGCGAGAAATCATCTGGACTCTTATAGGATTTAGTTTTCTTTTTCTCCTTTCCCGGTTTGATTACCACCGCTTAGCTAAGTTCAGCAAACCTCTGCTTCTTTTTTCTATCCTTCTTCTTGTTCTTCTCTTTACTCGGTTAGGAGTGAGTGTCAAAGGAGCGCAGCGTTGGTTGAGAATCGGTCCTCTTAATTTTCAACCATCCGAATTAGCGAAATTAGCAATTATCCTCTATTTAGCAGAATTCTTAAGCAGAAAGAGGAAAGAGATTGGAAGATTTACGCAAGGATTCCTTCCCCCCCTTATTTTCCTCGCCCCGATAGTTCTGCTCATCCTTTTAGAACCCGATCTGGGTACAGCCATCTTGATTTTAATGCTTTTTCTTATTATTCTCTTTGTTTCGGGAGTAAAATTATCCTATTTAGCGTCTCTTTTCCTCCTGGGACTTTCTATCTTTTCCTTTCTTATTTATCGGAGCCCTTACCAGAAGGCGCGACTTTTGACCTTTCTCCACCCTTGGGCAGATTCCCAAGGGGCTGGCTACCAGATAACTCAATCCCTCATTGCCCTTGGCTCGGGGGGAATCTTTGGAAGAGGACTGGGTCAAAGCAGACAGAAGCTCTTTTTCCTTCCCGAAGCCCATACCGACTTTATCTTTTCCATCATTGGTGAGGAATTGGGAATTCTTGGCACTCTCTTTTTGCTTTCCCTCTTTGCTCTTTTTATTTATCAGGGAAGAAGGATTGCTAAAAATAGCAAGGATGATTTTGGCCATCTTTTAGCAACCGGGATCACTTTGCTTATCGGATTAGAGGCAATTTTACACATTGGCGTAGCCATTGGGTTCTTTCCCACAAAGGGTACACCTCTTCCCTTTGTCAGTTATGGGGGATCCGCTCTTGTTATTTCCCTGATTGCGGTGGGGATTCTCCTTAACATTTCTAAACAGTTAGAAGAGAAAATATGAAGAGAATAATAATTGCTACAGGGGGGACGGGCGGCCATCTCTTCCCGGCACTCGCAATAGGAGAAAAACTAAAACAAAAAAAGAGAGACCTGAAGATTCTCTTTGTGGGGGGAGCAAAACCAAAGTTTTTACAGACCTTCAGAAAAAAGGGTCTGTCATTTAAGGAGATGAGGGTGGTGCCTTTTCCATCCTCGCTCTCTTCCTGGTTAAAATTTCCTTTTCTTCTCAGTTTTGTCCTTTTTCAATCCCTTCTTATTCTCTTAAGACTCAGACCGGCGGTTGTGGTAGGGATGGGAGGAGCCGCCAGCGGCCCCCTTCTTTTAGTAGCCTCTTTTTTGAGAATCCCGACCCTTATTCAGGAACAGAATATCCTTCCCGGATTGACAACTAAAATTCTCTCCCATTTTGTGGCTGAGATTGATCTGGGCTTTGAGGAGACGAAAAGATATCTTTCGGGAAAGAGGACAGTCATCACCGGTAATCCTCTCCGGCAGCAGATTTTAAAAAGGAGGAAGGAAACGGCTCTGCAGCATTTAGGACTTCTTTCTAAAGCCTTTACCATCCTTCTTTTAGGGGGCAGTAGCGGTGCTCATTCCCTTAATTTAGCCGCGATGGTAGCAGTTGATGATTTAGAGGGAGAAAAAGAAATCCTTCAAATCATTCATTTAACCGGAGAGGCCGACTATAAAAGGGTAAAGAGAATCTATGAGAAAAGTAGTATCAAATCGGCTATTCTTCCTTTCACCGAAACGATTGAGGATGCCTATGCTGCCGCCGATTTAGTGATTGCTCGCGCGGGAGCCATCACCATTAGTGAAATTACCTCCCGAGGTCTACCGGCCATTCTTATTCCTTATCCTTATGCAAAAGGGAAGCACCAGGAGATTAATGCTCAATATTTGCAAAAGAATCAAGCTGCCTTTTTAATCAGGGATGGGGAGCTTTCTGGCCCTCGCCTGGCAAGAGAGGTCCTTTCCCTTCTGAAGGATAGGGAAAGATTGACGGAGATGAGCGAGAATAGTAAAGTTTTAGCGAAACCAGAGGCAGCCGCGAGGGTGGCCGAGCGAATCGTGAGACTCATAAAATGTTAGAGAATAAAAAAAGGATTCATCTTATTGGCTGTGGAGGAATTGGTCTATCTGCTATTGGACACATTCTCCTGAAAGAGAGAAAGATTCTCTCCGGTTCAGATATTGTTGAGTCAAACCTTACAAAGAAATTGGAAAAGGAGGGAATGAGCTTCTTTTTGCGCCAGAGAGCGGAAAATATCACCAAAGATATAGAATTGGTTATCATTTCCGTAGCGATTGGGGAGGACAATTTAGAATTAAAAAGGGCCAAAGAGTTAAGAATTCCGGTGATTACCTATGCCGAAGCGCTTGGTTTAGCGATGAAGAAGAAATTTGGTATTGCCGTTGCGGGAACCCATGGCAAGACCACAACTACAGCGCTGATTACAACTATCTTAAAGGAGGCGGGAGAAGAACCTAATTTTGTCATTGGAGGAGAGGTAAAGGAATTGGGAGGTAACTCTGGAGTAGGGAAGAGTAATTTTCTAATAGCCGAGGCCTGTGAATTTAAGAGAAACTTCCTTACTTTAAGGCCGAAAGTAGCGGTAGTCACCAACATCGAGGAGGATCATCTTGACTACTACCGTAATCTGAAAGAAATAGAAAAGGCGTTTGTCGAATTTGTTTCTCTTGTTCCTCCTGATGGTTTCCTTGTCCTCTCGGAAGAGGCGAAAAAATATCTGCTGTCCAAGACAAGAGCAAAGGTCTTTACCTATGGGTTAGGAGAAGAGAATGACTATCAGGCAACCGGAATTTCACTCAAAAAGGATAGTACAGAGTTTAATGTTCTTTATCAGAAAAAAATTTCTGGCTCTTTTTCCTTAAAAATACCGGGAAAACATAATATCTTGAACTCTTTAGCCGCCTTTGCCACCGGCGATCAATTGGGTATTGGAGAGAAAATAATCAAAAATGCTCTCGGCAACTTCAAAGGGGTAGACCGACGGTTTGAGATTAAGGGAGAAATTGAAGATATAACCATTATTGATGATTATGGACACCATCCCACCGAGATAAGAGCCACACTCTCGGCCGTAAAGCAGAGATATCCGGATTCCCGGGTGATTGCTATCTTTCAACCCCACCAGTATAGCCGCACCAGATTTCTTCTTGATGATTTCGCAAGAGCATTTAAAAAGGCGGATTTAATCGTTGTGCCGGATATCTACTTTGTGCGGGATAGTGAGGAGGAGAAAAGATTGGTGAACAGCAAAAACTTGGTGGAGAAAATCAAGGAAAATAAAGGGGATGCGCTCTACATTGCAGATTTTGCCTCAATTGTCGACTATCTCTTGGAGATTGTTCATCCTTCCGATCTGGTGCTTACCATTGGAGCCGGTCCCGTCTATAGAATAGCGGATGAGTTGATTAAGAGATTAAAAAGTCGTTAAGGATTTCTCCAGTGAAGAACTTCAGGGGAGGCATTCTCTGGATCAGAAATCCAGGCGGCATGACCATCAAGAAAGCAGAAATTTGTTCCTCCAGAATGGCGGTTGGATAGGATCTCGTAGAAAAAATTGGACTCATTTTCGAAGGCAGCGAGTAGGTGTTCACCATCAAAAAACAAAGGTTCTTTAGTTGAAGTATCCTTAAATCCTGAAACTTTTTTTCCACTCATATACTCATTCATACAATAACTTGAGTCATTACCTCGATAATCAGGGCAATCGGGGACATCAGTTCCCCCATAGGGTCCCAGAGTATCCCACCAATTCGTTGCTCCTACTTGTCCTACTGGTAAACCCTCATCATGATCCTGCACATACATCGTAAGGGCGGCGCCCAATTGCTTTAAATTAGAAAGGCAGACCGCTGCTCTGGCCTTTCCCCTGGCCTTAGATAAGGCCGGCAAAAGTAATCCCGCTAAAATCGCAATGATCGCGATAACCACCAGCAACTCTATGAGGGTAAAACCCTTTCTACTTTGGGACAGTCCCGAATCTACTGCTCTCTTCGTTCGCCAGTAATTCTTGGGACAGTCCCTTTTAATTAAGGTAAAGCCTTTTTTCATTCTTATTCTACTTATAATACCCTAAAAAAAACATGCTGTCAATTGACAGAAGGAGAAATATTGGGTAAAATTAAAATGAGAACTTCCATAACAAATAAAGGAAGACAAAAATGAAAGAGAGATATTGGAAGAGAAAGAGGTATTTTGTCGATCCATCTTTACAACTTGGTTACATGGTTGTTATTCTTATCACGATGGTGATCACCGGAGCGGTCATCTATTTTTCCATCTGGTCGGTATTTCTGGAAAGAATTAGCCAACTTCAGGCTCAGACCAGAGTAGTCCTCCTTTTTAAAGATATGGTTGGTTCTGTCTTCAGCAGGACGAATAGGCTACTTTCCTATTATCTCCCGATCCTCTTTGGCCTTATAGTTCTTCTCTCTATCTTTTTCTCCCATCGGATTGCTGGTCCATTATATAGGATTGATCGGGATTTAGATAGGCTGATAAAGAAGGGACTTTTTTCTGGTGAGATCAAATTGAGGAGATATGACCATACAAGGATTATCGCATTTAGCAAAAGCCTTAATCGACTGGTTACCCTTTTGAAGGAAAGGATTGGAATAGAGAGGGATTTAGAGAAGAGGCTTACTCTTCTGGTTGAAAGGATGGATGAGGGTCCTTCTCTTTTTCCTCAGGTGAAAAAGGAATTGGCAACAGTTGCTGCTGAGATTCAGAAAAGTATCAAAAACTATAAATAACTTCCGACAATTCTCATCGCCAATGGTTAAGTATTGGGGAGCGAAGGAGAAGGTAAAAAAGAAAAAAGTTGTTCCGGTTAGAGAGAGAAGATCGTATGCCGGTCTTATCTCCACTATTCTATCTTTAGTTCTGGTAGCCGGATTGGTCTACTTGGGTTTTTATCTTAATAAACGTTTCTCTGAAGCCGTCTCCAAGAAGGAAAGAATTACCACGGAGGAGAAAAAGGTAAGCAAAAGAAGGCCGACAACAACTCCTACCTCTACCTATAAACCAATTACCTCTACTGCCCGCCGAACAGCACCCCCTCCTTCTAAAACTGTGAGGAAAAAGGAAGAACCAAAGATTCCTTCTCGGATGGTCCATATTCCCGCGGGAGAATTTATCATTGGCTGGGATGAAAA
>DAOWFY010000125.1 GCA_030637775.1 bacterium
ATAAAAGGTCATAGAAATCTCTCCCCTTTACATACTTCCGGAAAAAACAAGCGCAGAGTTTGGTAGCATAAAGTGAAGGTAAATCAAAATGGGCAACAGGAAAAATAAAATATCTGTGGATTAAAGAAATTCCTGTTTTTCCACCTTTCGGAGGGTTGCTATCTACTTCAACTCTGATGAATAACTTCTCTCCAGGTAAACTGGAAACATCCAAATCAAGAAGCACACTCTTAAATTTTACATCAACTTGATGGACCGTCTTTTTATCGTTTTCCTTTGTATCCGCTTCTAAACCATATTGAAATATCTGATTCTTTAAGCTCTGAGAAAATTGTGATAACGTGTATCCACTTTTGTTTGCCAATGAGAAATCCAGGTCCTCAGAAAATCTTCTCAGATCGAAAAGGATCCGCAAAGCTGTTCCACCGGTAAAGACAAGATTCTTGAAAAATCCGGAATCATGAATTATCTTTAGGATTAAAATCTGTAAGATTTCTCTGAGATAGTTGAATTTATCTTCTCTCGTTTCAAACTTTGCGATCTCTTTCCTTAAAATTTCAATCATTTTTCCTCTCGATAAATTCCAAAAAATTCTTTACAACTATCATTAGTTTTTTATTATTGAATAAGCCGGCATACTTTCTAATTTTCTTTTGGTTTAGCTTTTCTACATTTTGAAACCTGAAAGAATCCTCGAATACATCCGCATCATTTTTTCTCATGTTGGAGAGGTTTAAATAAATAAAATCCACAACCGCCTTTTCCGGCAAAGCAATGAAAAAGGGTAATTTTAGTTCATCTTCTAAAATTGTAAATCCCGAAAATCCTTCCTGTCTAATATGTTGGTAAACGAATGTTCCAAAGGCATTTTGAACTTTGTACGTTTTTTTTGGTGTAACTGATGTAATATCCACTACTCTCTCAGGAATGAGATCGTAAAATGCAAGGGCATAGTCTGTGCTTACATATGAAGGGGAACAAAGCTGATTTGCGACAAATACCCTCGAAGGAGTAATCTTTCTGTTATCTTCATTCAGGATGTATACTCCTTTTTTCAATTTAAGGATTAATCCTTGTTCTTCCCACCGAGTTAGTTGATTCCGTAGATTTTGCAGATTTTCTACAAAATGGACAAGCAGGGATGAGGAAAAGAGAGGGAATCTATCGATTTTTTTCTTAAACTCTAAGTATTTCATTTCTCTAAATAATCATTTTTGATTATTTAGAGAAATATATTAATCCAATAACTGAGAAATGTCAAATTTTCCCAAAAAAAATTCACCGGTGATAATAGAATATCATCCTTTATCCTTAATTACTCCCAGAGGGAAGAATGGAATCATCTTTTCTTTAATCCAGGTGAGAGATTCTTGGGGGGAAAGACCCCAGTTGGTGGGGCAGGAAGAAAGAAGCTCGACCAATGAGAATCCTTTTTTCTCTACTTGATTGCGGAATGCTTTCTTAATTGCTTGCTTAGCTTTCAAAATATGGGGAACGGAGTCAAGCGCTACCCGCTCTAAATAAGTTACTCCTTCTAAAACGGCTAAGAGTTCGCAGACTTTAATTGGATAACCATCCAACTGCGGACTTCTTCCCTCTCTGGTAGTGGTGGTCTTCTGACCTAAAAGGGTGGTTGGCGCCATCTGCCCCTTGGTCATTCCATAGACAGCATTATTAATAAAGATTACGGTGATATTCTCCCCTCGATTAGCAGCATGAATGATTTCCGCCGTCCCGATCGCGGCGATATCCCCATCTCCCTGATAGGTAAAAACAATTCTATTTGGACGGACTCTCTTGATGCCGGTAGCAACTGCCGGAGGTCGACCATGGGCGGCCTCCGTCACATCAAAGTTCCAGTAATCATAGGCTAAAACTGCGCACCCCACCGGAGCGACCCCAATTATCTTTTCCCTGATTTTTAATTCATCTACTACTTCGGCAATAAGCCGATGGGCGATGCCATGGCCACAACCAGAACAGTAGATTGTTTTCTCAGGAGTTAAGCTTTTTGGCCTTTTAAATATTTTTTTCATATGAGATTCTTCATCGTTTCACTCTTCAGAATGACACTTTGTGTCATCTTTTTTTCACCTCTTTGAGGATTTCTTTCGGGGTAGGGATTCCTCCACCGGGACGACCATAGAAGGAGATTTTTGCTTTATCTCCAATGGCAATTTTCACATCATCAAACATCTGACCCAAATTCATCTCCACCACCAAAAATTTTTTTCCTCTCTCGGCAAGTTTTGCCAAAGCCTTATAAGGGAACGGCCAGAGGCTAATGGGCCGAAAGAGCCCTAATCTCATACCTTCTTTTCTTCCCTCAATGACTGCTCCCTTGGCAATCCGGGCACAACTTCCGTAGGCCACCAGGAAAAATTTGCTATCCTCACTATAGTAAGTTTCATAGCGGACTTCTCTTTCCTCTATTTTTTGATACTTGGCGGCTAATTTCCAATTGTGGGTCTCTAATACTCCGGGAGTAAGAAAAAGGGACTTAATAAAGTTGGGCTTTCTTCCTTTACAACCGGTAAGGGCCCAGGGTTTCTTAGGCAATCTCTTCTTTGTTTTTTTAAATTTTACCGCTTCCATCACCTGCGCGAGAATTCCATCGGCTAAGATCAGTACTGGATTGCGGTATTTATCGGCTAAATCAAAGGCAAGATAGGTAAGATCGAAAAGTTCCTGAATTGAGGAAGGTCCAAAGGTGATGGTTCGATAATCACCATGTCCCCCACCCCGGGTGGCCTGGAAATAGTCGGATTGACTGGGAGTAACGTCCCCAAGGCCAGGACCGGCCCGATTCATATTAACGATAACCGCTGGCAGTTCACAGCCAGCGAGATACGAGATTCCTTCCTGCTTTAAGGAAATTCCGGGGGAGGAGGAAGAGGTCATCACTCTGGCACCAGCAGCTGAAGCCCCAAAGACCATATTGATCGCAGCTATTTCACTTTCCGATTGGATGAATGTTCCTCCTGCTTCCCTCATTCGCCAGCTCATATATTCCGTGAACTGGTTCTGAGGGGTAATTGGGTAGCCGAAGTAATAACGACATCCAGCCCGAATGGCTGCTTCCCCCGCCGCCTCATTTCCACTCATTAAAACCTTTTTTATCATAACCTTCTTACTAATATTGTAAGGTTTAAGTTAAAAAAGTCAATTTTTCATCCTTCGTGCCAGATTGGTTGGAAATTAAGCCATTGGGAGAGATAAGAGGAGATATATTTCTCCATCACTCCTAAGGCTCGTCGAGCCAATTCCTCCAAATCCTTTTCTCTATCGCCGGTTTTTGTTGGCAGAATGGGTGGTTCAAATACAAGGAGATACCTTCCTTCCTTTATCCTGATTAAGAAGGCGGGTACAATGGGACAGTTCATTTTGAGGGATAAGGCCGCCGGTCCCTTGGGAAGCTTGGTTTTCCTTCCAAAAAACTCTATTGGTATTCCCTGTTCACCGATAAGTCTATCCCCTAAGAGTGCAACTATTTCATTTTTCTTTAAGGCCTGAATAAGTTTTTTCATTCCTCCTCCCCAGGGGATGACCTTTACTCCTTGATGCTCTCGTCTTTCTACAAATATTCTGTCTCTTTCTGACGTTTTATGGGGAAGGGCTACCGCATTTACAGGATAACCTAAAAGAGTGGTAGCTACCCCACCCAATTCCCAGTTACCAAGGTGGGCGGTAATACTGATTACTCCTTTCCCTTTGCTAAGGGCCTGGTCGAGATATTGTTTCCCTTCTATCGTGATGAATCTTCTTAGATTATTTTTGTTAATTTTAGGGAGATAAGAGAATTCAGCTGCATATCTTGCAAAATTATAGAATGATTTTTTAACATATTTTTCCAATAAACGTTCATTTAAGAACTTTCCATTTTGATGCGCCTGAAAGGTCAATACCTGCCTGATGTTACTCTTTACTCCTTGTCTTATCTCTTTCTTATATAGATATTGGATGTCGGCGACTCGCTTGGCAATGAAATATAAGAGTTTCAAGGGAAGGTGCATCCCCAAAAAACAACATAAATGATAGAGAAAAACCATATTTTCTTTTCTATAGTCTCCTTCTTCCTTCCATTGCTCTACTCAGAGTGAGTTGATCGATATTCTCAATACTGCTTCCCAGAGGGAGGCCGTAAGCAATGCGACTATGGGGGACATTCAAGGATTTAAGCAGTTTAGAAAGATAGAGAGCGGTAGTTTCTCCTTCGGTGTCGGTGTTTGTGGCGATAATAACCTCCCTCGGTCTTTCTCTTTTTATCCTTTCCGTCAACTCTTTGATGCGGAGAGCTTCGGGCCCAATCCCTTCCAAGGGCGAAATTCTTCCTCCCAGGATGTGATAAAGGCCATGATAGTCAGTTTTTTCTAAAGCGGTAACATCGCAGGATTCTTCTACAACACAGATTATTTTTCTGTCCCTTTTTTCGCTACTGCAGATGCTGCAGGGATCATTCTCCGTGATATTATTGCAAATAGAGCAAGATTTTATTTTTCTCTTTAGGTCCAAAATTGCCTCGGCAAGAGCATTAATCTCTTCTTGGGGAGATTTGAGGAGATGGAAGGTGAGCCTTTCTGCACTCCTCTGCCCGATAGTAGGGAGTTTTTTCAAGCCATTGATTAATTCTTCCAATGGTTTTGGATACAATGCCATATCATTCCTCCTTCCGGGAGACAATCTTTCCTCCGAAGAGATCCAGAATTTTCTTGATCTTTTTCTCCTCTTCTATTGTCAGCTCCCTTCTCGGGGATAGTTCAGATGAATCTGTACCTTCTTCCCTGTCCCCATAGGCAGTCTCTACGATAAAGTCCCTTGCGAATCTCCTTTTTAATATCTCCTCAATGATTTTTCTGTTCTTTTCCACCATTTCTTTATGAAAACGCAAATCTTTTCTAAATTCAATGATCATTGAGCTATCTTTAACTTTTTTGATCCTGCCTTCTTGAAGGCAGGCTTCCAGTGGTCTCTTTTTCTCTTTAATCTCCTCCAGGATCAAAGGCCAGGCTCCTTTTATCTCTTCGTCACTTATAGGATAGGAGATTTCAGACTCCTTAATCTTGGGTTTGTCAATGGATTCAGTCGATTCCTTTCTCGGAAGCGACTCTTCTTTCTTCATCCCATCCACCGGATGGGAACTCCCCATCCCGTCCACCGGACGGGAGCCCTCCCTACCCGGTTTTTTCTTGGTAAAATCCTTTATCAAGGAGAGGAGGAAGACCTCCGAGACAATAGAGGCTGACTCCTCCCTTTCCACCCTTCCTTTAAATAGGGAGATTCTTTCTATAATCTGGAAGAGTTCCTCGGAAGAGAAATTTTTGCCCTGGTCTTTTAGGATTCGTTGGGAATCGACATTTACATTGAGAAAAGGGGAAAGGGAGGAGCTTTCCTTTGTCAGGAGGATATTGCGGAAATGGCCAAGAAGACCCCCAAAGAAGGAAACCATGCTTTTTCCCTCGGTTGTCAATCCGTTAATGATAGCAAAGAGGGAAGGAGGATCATTATTGACGATCGTTTCAACAACCTTAAAGAATACCTCTTCCTCCACCAGACCAAGCAGACTATTCACTTCAGAGACACTAATCCTATCTTTGTCGGTAAAGGAAACGAGTTGATCTAAGATGGAGAGAGCATCTCGCAAAGAACCGGCGGAAAAAACCGCCATTCTTCTCAATGCCTCCTCTTCTGCTTTAATTCCCTCTCTTTCAGCAATATTCTTTAACTGGGCAAGTATATCTGAGGTCTTGATTGCTCGGAAGTCAAAATGCTGGCAACGCGAAAGGATTGTCGGAATAACCCGCTCTGGTTGGGTGGTGGCAAAGATAAATTTGATATGAGCCGGTGGTTCCTCCAGAGTCTTTAAAAGGGCATTAAAGGCCTCCGTGGTAAGCATATGTACTTCATCAATAATGTAAATCTTATACCTGCTCTTTGCGGGAATGAACTTTACATTCTCTCGTAACTGTCTAATCTGGTCAATTCCTCGGTTGGAAGCACCATCAATCTCTAAAACATCTGTGCTACTTGCCGCAGTAATCTCTTTGCAAAGATCACAGGTGTTGCAGGGATCCGCGGTTGGCCCTTTCTCGCAATTAAGCGCTTTGGCTAAAATTCTGGCCATCGACGTTTTACCTACCCCCCTTGGCCCAGCAAAGAGGTAAGCGGAGGCAATGCGCTTGGTCGTGATCGCATTGGTCAGGGTTCTGGTAATATGCTCCTGCCCGATCACTTCCTCAAAGTTCTGTGGTCGGTACTTCCTCGCCAAAACAAGATAAGCCATCTATCCCTTAATATATTATTTTTTCGAAATTGCCTTTGGTTTAGGTGAGGTTATGGGGATACCTCTTTGTTTGCGGATATCCTCAATCTGCCTCAGCGGTCTTTCCAATTGATTGCGCCGGGTGGAGGTAAGATGAACAAACTCTTTCTGGGCTTCATCAATTCTTCTTCCCATTTTTTCCAGGCTCTCTGCGAATAGTTTATATTGCTTGTTGAAGGCGCCCAGAAGCGAGAGTATCTGAGCCGCTGTCTTCTCTAAATTAAAATTATCCACCGCCTGGCGGATGATGGCAAGGATGGCATAGAGGGTAATCGGGGAGCAAAGGATTACCTTATTTTTAAGGGCTTCATCAAGAATGGTGCTGTCGCTCTCCTGAATAAATGCATATACCTGCTCATTGGGAATAAAGGCGATTACATAATCAACCGTATGTTCCTCGGGATTAATATAATCTCGTGTAGTTACCTCCTTGATTCTACCTTTTACATCGCGTAAAAATTGAGATTTATACTTTTCCTTTTCGGTATCATTCTCTGCCTCCAGGTAAGAAGCATAATTGTCCAAGGGGAATTTAACATCCATATTTAGTTTCAAGCCCTGGGGCAAAAGGAAGGTGTAATCCGGTCGAGTCGCCGTGCTCTCTAATGCCTTCTGTTTCTCGTAATTTATCCCTTCTACAAAGCCGGCCAGACGAAGCACATCTTCGGCCATTCTCTCTCCCCACTTGCCCCGGGTTTTCGGGCTCGCCAGAGCCATCCTTAATTGATTGGTTGTCTCCTGTAATTTGCCGGTCTGTTCCGCCGCCGATTTCAACTGGGTAGAGAGTTCGCCGAATTTCTTTTCTCGGTCCTTCTCGAACTCTCCGACAAGCTTTTGGACATTTTCCATCTCCTTCTTCATTGCCTCCAGTGTCTGGTCGATTAATTTTTTCTTGCCCTCCAGTTCTTTTTCTCCGGCTTTGGTCTGCACGGCAAGCGTTTCGTTGGCAAGTTTAAGGAACTCCGCAGTATTTTTGGAGAGAGCATCCAGAGAAAGGGTGGAGAAGGAATCCTTTAACCTTTGAATAATCGCTTCTATGTCTTGCTCTTTTACCTCCTTTTTCTGTAAACGTCCAATAATAATAAGCAGAAGGATGATCATCACTACTCCGATTAATGAGAGAACAAGATATTGCATTGTCTACTTCCAAACCAACGTTTCTTTAGCTACCATCTTTTCCTGAACCGCCAACTTTTGCGTTACCCTTCCTCCCTTTTTCTCAATTATTCTTTCCAATATCCTTATTGCCCTTCCTTTGCCCAAGCCGCTGCCATAGGTAACGAAGAGGCAGACCTCTTTTCCTTGCAAACCCTGGCATCTTTCTAAATAATTGAGGAGAGCAGGAGCCGGGCTTCCCGCCCAGACCGGAGTGCCAAAGAAGAAAGTTTCATAATCCTTCGGGTTAAATGTTGTTTCCTTTATTTTTCCTTTAATCCGGAAAAGTGCCCGTAAGGCATTTCCCAGGAAGGAGTGATTCTTTTCTTCACAAAGAGCGATCTTTTCCACCTCTTTTCCCTCTGCCTCTAATTTTTCTCCAATGCGCTGAGCAACCTTTTCTGTATTTCCGGTCAAGGAAAAATAGATAATTCCTGTTTTCATTTTTGTCTCCAAACATTATGATGAAGGATACTGTTTAAATCTCTCTTGGGCACATGGAAGACTCCAGAACTATCCTTCCAATACTTAACCGAGCCTTTAAACGACTCGGCCACAGATTTTTCATCCGGATAGCCCAAAGCAAGAACCGAATCAATCTTATGCTCTTCGGGGATTTTTAAAATCTGACGCAATCTTCCTCTTTCGATCGAACCAATCCAGCAACTGCCAATTCCCTTTTCTAAAGCGGTCAAGATCATATTCTCAATGCTTGCAGCCGCATCCTTTTCCCCGTACTTATTAATCTCCTTATTGATTAAGATGATGATATAGGCTGTTGGCCTTTTACCTTCCGGAGGGTTACCCGCCGGGGCAATATAACCGGCCCATTTCAAAGTGGCAAAGACCTTATCTAACAAAGTTGAATTATCAACTACAATATATGCACATGGTTGTAGATTAGCTCCCGAAGGTGCTAACCGACCGCCATTGACGATCTTTTTTAAAAGAGCAAATGGTATCCTTTTCTGCTGAAAACGCCTGATCGTCCTCCGCTTTAAAATTATCTGATATACCTTATCCATCTCATTTTATTCGCACCAGCGGAGAGGGGGAGATTCGAACTCCCGAGACCTTTCAGCCTACGCGATTTCCAGTCGCGCGCACTCGACCAGACTATGCGACCTCTCCCTTTCTTGAATCAGGGGTCCCCGAAAAATTGTAAATTTTTTGGGGTGGTGACTATGCGACCTCTCCTCTTTTTAATTGCATCTCTTTACGCCAGCTTTCTCGTAGTTTAAGGTAATAGGTGCAGACCTCTCGCCAACCGCATTCTCCACAGATCTTAATTAGAAGAGAGAAATTTAATTTTTCCTTAATCCCGGAAAGGAGAGTCTGGGAGGGAATCTTTCTGCCCTTTTTTAGACCCAGAATCTTTAGCACCCTTCGATCCACTGCCCTCGTCCTTTTAGCAGACTTTTTTCCCTTCTGACAGACTCCATCGAGCTGATAGGGGCAGACCTTACAAATATCATCGCATTCATCAACAACTTCGATGGAAAAGTTACCCTCCACCTCCATCTTTCTCTTCATCTCTTCCATCTTTTTAATAAATTCCGGGCTATATCCTAATCCCCGAAAACCCTGAAGGCAGAGGAGGTGATGAGCCCTTATTTTCATCTATCTATCTCGCCATTATAGGACTTTTTAGGTAGAAGAGAAGCAGAGATGCTGGTAGCCAAGAACGCCTTGAAGAGATCTCCGGGAATAAAGGGTAAGACAGCCATCACAACTATTTTAGAAAGAGTTGCTCTTGTCAAAAGGAAAAGCCAGAAGGCGCCAGAAGCATAGATAATCAAAACTCCAATGAGCATTAACTTCAGTTGAGGCCAGAAGAACCTATTTCTTATCTTTCTGTCAACCCGACCGCCAATAAATAAGGAGGCAAGGATAAAACCAATGAGATATCCGGCAGTAGGATTAGCAAAAAACGTGAAGCAGGAAAGGGAACTCCAGCCGGCAAACCAGGGGATTCCCGCGATCCCGAGGAGAAGATAAATTGCCATAGATAATCCCCCAAAGAGCCTTCCTAAGAAAACACCGCTTAAAAGCACCCCAAGAACCTGTCCGGTAATTGGCACCGGTGTAAAGGGCAAAGGAATCCTTATACCAGCTAAAAGTCCTGTACAAACAGCCATTCCAAAGCAGAGGCCTATTTTATAAAGAGCCGAGAGGCTTTCCCTCCAGAGGAATAGTTCTAACCGTAAAGACTTAGCCTTTTCCATAGATAATCTCCTTTTCAATTTTTCTAAAGCTTGCGGAGAGAGGAGGATTTCTTCTCCCTCGTCGCTTTCGCTCCTCATCCGAAGCCGGCCACCCTCACTGTCGCCTCATTACCTTCGGCTTTTCGTGCACAGCACGCGTTCGGGTTGGCTTCAAATCCTATGCATTTCTAAAGTTTGCGGAGAGAGGAGGATTTGAACCCCCGGATCCGTAAAGGATCAGCGGTTTTCGAGACCGCCCCAATAAACCACTCTGGCATCTCTCCATCTCATCCACTGGATGAGAACTCTCCAAGCACGCCCAGGCGGACTTGAACCGCCAACCTACAGGTCCGCAACCTGTCGCTCTATCCAGTTGAGCCATTGGCGCAACTGACATAATTTCAGCGCTGTCGGCGCTCAATGGCTAAGAGAAGGATGGCAGTGGCAATTCCTAACCTTCGGTCGAGTAATTTCTGAGTATCCGCAGAAAAATCAACCTTAAACTTATGGATGAAAGGATTAAAAAATTGATTTATTTTTCCGATCACTTGCCCATTGATAATTACACTGTAATTCTGAGGGATGAAACCTATGAATCTCCTGAGAAGAGCCATACCTAATGTATCTTCCTGAACCGTCCCAATTTGCGTATCATTCTTATCTAAAATTTCCCACTCATCCCTTGCTATAGATTTTATTCCTTTCCGCCTTAAAGCCCCTACCTTTTCCTTGCTTTGAAAGTCAATCACATCATAAGCTGCAGAAAAGTCGATAATCTGACGCGCCTGAATATGGAGGATCTCATTAAGCCTTTGCAAATCTGAATAAACTCTAATGTCCTCCTTGAGTTTAAAGGCTTTCTGCCTGCTATAAAGAAGGAGATTGCCTTCTGTATCTAAGATACGAAAGGCTGCTCCTAAAAAAGCAAATAAATCTCTTCTTACTATAAAGACATCTTTCGCATTAAATAATCCATCCATTTTTCTATCCCCCTTTTCTCTTTCTCAATTTCTTATTATAACTGAAACATTTTGCCCAATGTTAACAGCGGAGAGGGAGGGATTTGAACCCTGGAGACCTTTCGGCCTACACGCTTTCCAAGCGTGCGCACTCAACCGGACTATGCGACCTCTCCGATTAGTTCGTAGTTATGAGTTCGTAGTTCGTAGAAATACTTAATAAATAATTCCGAAAAAAACTCGTATCATTCAAAAAAATAAAAGTCTCCGAACTACAAACTATGGACTATCGACTAT
>DAOWFY010000160.1 GCA_030637775.1 bacterium
AGAACTTTTTTGCTCGCTCCTCTTCCGGTGAGAATTACTTCTACGGATTTTGGTTTATTTTTAAGCAAATTTAAAATGTCTTTCTCTGCCAGGAGATGGTCACGCAGAGCAATATTGATCTCATCAAAAATTATTAAATCATAATCTCTGCTCTCTATAATTTTAGAAATTTTAGGAAGAACATCCTTTGCCTTTTTTTTGAGGAGATCCCAATTTTTTCTTTCGGGATAGATAGGAAGCAAATGAATTAATTTGATATTAGGGAGGTTTTTTAGAATTTTTATCTCTCCTGAGGTAGGTTTCTTAAAGAATTGAATGAGACAAACCTTATAACCTTTTCCCAAAGCCCTGATTGCTTGACCAATGGCGGCGGTGGTCTTCCCCTTGCCATTTCCGGTATAGACCTGAACCAACCCTTTTTTCATTGTTTCTTCTATTATAACATCTCAATGCTATTTTAGTCTACATAAAAAGGGCACCTAACCCACAAGAATTGGGAGATAGGTGCCCCTTGTACTGCTATTTTCTGTCTCTTCAGAACTTTATCTTTATTCCTCCGGTAACACTCATCCCGGGCATAGGATAATCTCTGTAGACTTGGTATTCCTCGTCGGTGAGATTCTTACCAACCAGATATACCTCGGCATATTTACCAATGGTCTTTGAGATACGAGCAGAAAGAAGTGGATAGCCATCGAGCTTGTTTGTCTCGGTATTCTCCTGGTCAGAGTAGGTAGAACCGATATACTCTACACTGATGCTTGCCTTAAACCCCTTTTCATTCTTATAACCTATCGTGCAGTCAACCTTATCCTCGGGTCGATAGCGCAGATATTTATCCTTATAGGTTTCCCCCTTATTTTTGGCATCGGTGTAAGTATAGGAAAGGGAGGCAAAAATCTCAGGAGTAAATTGGAATTTGCTCTCGGCCTCCACTCCCTGGATAAGAGCTTTATCCACATTGGTGGCTACATAGCAGAAGCTTCCGGCTGGAGTCTCCGCCCAGGTAATCAAATCCTCAATCTCACTTCTGAAGTAGGTAGTCCTTGCCAAAACCTTTTCATTAAATTGGTGCTCAACTCCCAGGTCCCAACTGGTAGATTTCTCCGGTTTTAGATCTGGATTTCCGAAGCATCCCATGCCCCATCCCCAGTCTTCATACCAGTAAAGGTCATCAACCGTAGGGGCGCGGTAGGCCTGTCCAACTGAGGCACGGATATTCGTCTTTTCCTTCAATCTATAAAGAGCGCTCATCTTTGGGGAGACTCTTTTTTCATAGTCAGAAGGAGCATCATATCTAACGCCGGGGACAAGGGTTAAGGGCAAAGCTTCAAACTTTATCTCATCCTGAAGATAAATCCCTGTGGTAGATAGCTCTTTCCCTCCGTCAATCATAGAAGTATCATTTATCTTATCATCCACCTCTACCTCATCCCTCTTGTAAGCCACACCATAGGTGAGAAGATTCATCTCATTTAAGAGAAAGTTCTGTTGAAGTTCTAAACCAACCTGATTGATTTCTGTCTCAGAATCACTGAAGATGTCCGGGTCCTTATACTCTGACCAGTGTCGGCTAAAGAAGAGTTTCGCCATAATATCTGACCTTTCTCCCAACCTTAAATTATAGGTAAGGTCTGCCCATTCCTTTTCGTCATCCTGATGGGCATTTGGGGAAGACCAGCTAAGGGAACCAGGAACATCTAAACTCTGATATAGGTAACCCAAAGAAAGGTTGATTTTAGCATCCTCATTGATGTCATAACTCAATTTTGTGGTGAAGTGTTTACTATCGCAGGCACTATTTTCTCGGTCACCATCAGATTTATTTTTTCCCGCAGTTACAAAATAGCCAAATTTTCCTCTTTTTGCACCGTGGCTTAGCTGGTAAATCTGGGTATTGAAGGTGCCATAGGAAAGGTCAAATTCTGTAGTTGGCTTCTCCGGTGCATCCTTGGTAATTATATTAACCACTCCCCCAAAAGCATCCGCACCATAAAGGCTGGAGTACGGGCCTCTCACCACCTCAATCCTCTCTATATTGTCTACCGGATAAAGGCTTAAATTTGTGGTTCCCAGAGAAGGAAGAGCGGTTGGTCTTCCATCTATCAACACCAGAACCTGACCCGATGTTGAACCTCGGATAGAGATGCCGGTGGCTGCTCCCATTACACCGTAATCGCTTATCTTTATTCCTCCCACCTTCTCTAATGCTTCACCTAAATCTGTAGCTCCTGCTCTTTCAATCTCTTCTTTAGTGACGATGGTTACATTTCCCGGCACATCCTTCAAGAAGTGAGGTGTCTTGGTGGCGGTCACCACTATCTCTCCTAAATCAAAACTTTCCTGCGCAGGAGAAATCTTACCAAAAGAAAGAATAA
>DAOWFY010000076.1 GCA_030637775.1 bacterium
AACAGTATGCAACCCAGCCAAATTTTTTGCTCCCCAAAGAAGCAAAAAAATTTTGGCTGGGGGTTGGAGAAAGTGTTACCTATGTACCCGTCCCATACACTTATTTGACATTTTTTTATTTATGTTATATATTCAGATATTCTAATAAATTAATACAAGGAGATAGCAGATGAGGACTACTGATGAAAGGAAAATCTCAGAATTTTTTAAGGCTCTCTCTCACCCCACACGTATCGCAATAGTTACAAATCTACTCAAGAATAAAAAATGTGTCAATGATATCAGAGATTTAGTTAAGGTAAAACAGCCAAATATTTCCCAGCATCTGTCTTTACTGAAATTAAACGGTATTGTAGATTGGCATCAGGAAGGAAAAATGCGATGCTATTATTTGAAAAATCCTCAATTGATAAAAGACATTTTAGAAATACTCAAGAAAGACGAAAATTAACAAATTCTTTAGTTTATGTTATTATTTTTTGACGAAAGAAAGGTTAACATTGTTTAGGTGAAGCATAAAATCGAACGTTACCTATAAATAGGAGGATAATTATGGCTGAGGTAATTGAGTTAAATGCTGATACTTTCGAGAAAGAGGTAATAAACTCGGAACTTCCGGTATTGGTCGACTGCTGGGCTTCCTGGTGTCAGCCCTGCCTGATCGTGGCTCCAATAGTGGAAGAGGTTGCTGACCTTTATCAGGGAAAGGTTAAATTCTGCAAATTGAACGTAGATGAATCCCGTGATATTGCGGTCCGCTATGGGATTATGAGCATTCCTACTCTTCTTATCTTTAAAGGAGGAAAGGTTGTTGATCAGATAATTGGAGCGGTTCCCAAGGAAATAATTAGCGAAAAACTTGATAACGTACTATGAATGGTACCTATGATGTTATTATTATTGGAGGTGGACCCGGAGGGCTCACCGCGGGAATCTATACTTCAAGGGAAAAACTAAAAACCCTTTTATTGGAAAAGGAATTATGCGGAGGGCTTTTAGGCATCACTGATTTAATAGAAAATTATCCTGGTTTTGCAGATGGAATCAAGGGGATGGATTTGATTGCTAAATTTAAGAGACAGGCAGAAAGGTTTGGCACAAAAATTAATGAATTTGAGGAAGTAAGGAGGGTTGAACCGTCCAAAAAAAAGATGCTGATAGAAACAGGTAAAGGGAAATATAATGCCTATACGCTAATAGTCGCTACAGGTAGCATTCCCAAAATGTTAAATATTCCCGGGGAGAATGAACTTCGTGGCAAAGGTGTCTCCTACTGTGCCACATGCGACGGTCCTTTATACAGGAATAAGGACGTAATAGTGGTCGGTGGAGGAAATGCTGCGGCAGGAGAGGCTTTATTTTTAACTCAATTTGCCCGTAAAGTAATCTTAGTGCACCGTCGCTATGAATTACGGGCAACAAAGATACTCCAAGAAAGATTAAGAGAAAATAAGAAGATAGAACTTTTACTAAATTATATCCCCGTTTCCATCAAAGGAAAAGATTTTGTTGATGCGATCATCGTAAAGAATAAAGAGACCAATGAGGAAAAGAAAATTGAAACCGCAGGTGTCTTTATCTCTGCGGGATTTTCACCCAATTCCAAATTCTTAGAAGACATTATCGAATTGGACAGTTTTGGATACATCAAAACTAATGAGCAAATGGAAACGTCAATGCCTGGCATATACGCCGCAGGTGATGTGCGGGCAAAGAAGGTGCGCCAGATAGCTGTGGCCTGTGGAGAGGCAACAATTGCCGCAATATCTGTCAGGGATTACCTAAAGGAAATAAAAGGAGGGTGAAAAAGAATGCCAGTTTACAGTTATATCTGTAAGGATTGTGGCAAGAAGTTTGATTTATTAGTTGGGATTACTGCTGAGAAAGCAGAGTTAAAATGTCAGAAATGTGGTAGTAAAAATATTGAGAAAGCATTGGCATCATTTGGAATTGGAACTTCATCCAGTAGCAGTTCTTCAGATTCATCAAGTTGTCCAACTGGTACCTGCCCTCTCGGTTAAAAAATGATGGCTGAAACAAGAGCGAAACCCAAGAAATTTATCTACCCCACAAATCTAAAATGGGTAGAAGCGAGGAAGGGGTTGCTTTCATCCTCCGGCAAGCCAACGATTAAGGTATCTACCCCGCCTGAGTTTAAAGGACATCCCGGTATCTGGACACCGGAGGAGATGTTTGTTGCCTCAGTTAATGTTTGTATTATGACAACATTTTTGTATTATGCTGAGAGAGAAAATCTTAGATTCCTAAGTTACGAAAGCTCCGCTGAAGGTATCTTAGAAAAGGGGGAAAGAGGTCTTATTTTTTCTTCCATTGAGGTTGTCCCTGAGATTTCAGTGAAATCGGTGAATGATATTGAAAAAACAAGGGACCTCCTGGCTCTATCTGAGAAAAATTGTCTTATCTCCAATTCGATAAAATCGAAGGTTACTGTTAGACCTGAAATACAAGTTAATAAGGAGAATAATCAGGATGGCTGATTTTATAGAGATTAACAAGAGTAGAAAAATTTTAGGATTGGGGGAGACATCTACCTTGAAGGAAATTAAGGAAACCTATCGGAAGTTAGTTCTCAAATATCATCCGGATAGATGCGAGGATAAAAAGAGGAAAGAGTACGAAGAGATGTTTAAAAAAATCAACCATGCCAATGAGATACTAATGGCCTATTGTGCCGGTTATCGCTATTCTTTTGAGAAAGAGGATGTCAAAAGAACTTCTCCCGACGAGGAATTTCGTGAACATTTAAGAAGGTTCTACGATGGCTGGTGAGGAGACCTGAAGTTATGAAGAATATATTTGACCAACACTGGAGAAGATACGATGCCTGGTACGAGAAGCATAGATTTGCCTACCTCTCTGAGGTTGAAGCAATAAAAAATGTTTTGCCCAAGAAAGGTAAGGGGTTGGAAATCGGCGTGGGTACGGGAAGGTTTGCTTCCGCTTTGGGCATATCCGATGGCATTGACCCTTCAATTAAAATGGCAAAGGTTGCCAAAGGTCGCGGAATAAATGTAAAGATTGGCAATGGGGAGGCTCTTCCCTATAAAGATGGAGAGTTTGACTTTTCTTTAATTGCGATTACCATATGTTTCGTTGAGGAGCCAGAGAAAGTAATATCTGAAGCAAACAGAGCTCTAAAAGATAAAGGAAAGATTATTCTCGCTATTGTTGATAAAGATAGTTTCCTGGGTAAGTTTTACCAGCAAAAGAAGAGTACATTTTATAAGGAGGCAAATTTTTTTTCGGTAAAGGAAGCAGCAACATTACTTCGGGAAGCAGGCTTTAATAAATTTTCTTTTCATCAGACAATTTTTAATCTTCCGGAAGAGGTTAAAACGATACAGATTCCAATAAAAGGTTATGGGAAAGGTGGTTTTGTGGTAATCTCTGGGTATAAAAGGAGTTAAGCGGATGAAACCGACAATAAAGGTAACAATCCTTCCTGAAGGAAAAACCGTTTATGTATTACCGGGTACAAGTATAGTAGAAACTGCAGGAGAGGCAAATATTCCGATAGAGCTTCCCTGTGGAGGGAAAGGACTATGTGGAAAGTGTAAGATTACGGTTGTTGAAGGAAAAGTCCCCCCGCTGCCTTCCGAAGAAAAACTGTTAGGAAAAGAAGCCATCTCCAAAGGTGCAAGACTTGCCTGTCAGGCAAAAATCTATTCTTCCTGTAAAATATATATCCCCGGAGAAATAAGAATCTCGGCACAGAAGATATTGGTAGAAAGTATTGAAGGGGAAAGAGAGGTGTGTCCCAGTGTATGGAAATATTATGTTGAACTTGAACCGCCTACCCTTGAAAGAAACATATCTGACCTTGACCTTTTAAGGAAGGCTATGCCAAAAAAATTCTTTGCCAATATCTACATTTTAAGGGAACTTCATAATTTTCTTAAAACCCATAATTATAAAGCAACTGGTGTATTTTCGAATGGAGAACTAATTCATTTTGAGGAAGGAGACACAACCTCGGAAGCCTTTGGCGTTGCTTTTGATATCGGTACTACAACAGTTGTGGGAACGCTTATGGATGTAAAAACAGGTAAAGAATTGGCCGTAAGCGCAAGGATGAATCCCCAGGTTGTATATGGAGCGGATGTTATATCCCGCATAGAATTTGCAATGAATAGCACTGATGGACTTGGGAAACTTCATCTTGCGATTATTGGGACAATGAATGAAATGTTAAAAGAAATGACAAAGGTTGCAAAGATCCCAATGGAGAAAATATACAAGATAGTTCTTTGCGGTAACTCAACAATGCAAAGTATAATTCTCAAAATTTCTCCCGAAAGTTTAAGTTCGATACCATTTTCGCTGGTGGTAAGGGAAGGTATAGAGGTAAAGGCAATAAAACTTGGTATTATCATTAATCCGGATGGAATGGTTTATGTATTTCCCAACATCGGAGGTTTTGTTGGTGGCGATACCGTTTCCATGATGCTTTCAACCGGTCAGTATAAGACAGAGAATATAAAACTTTCCGTAGATATTGGGACCAACGGGGAAATTATGCTGGGTAATAGAAATCATATTATTGCTGCGTCCACTGCCGCCGGGCCTGCATTTGAAGGCGCCAGAATATCTCAGGGAATGCGCGCTATGCCCGGGGCCATTGAAAAGGTTGTTTTCGCTGATGATGTTCTTATAAGTACGGTTGGTAATGCATCGGCTATCGGCATATGCGGAACAGGATTGATCGATACCGTTGCAGAAATGTTAAGGACCGGAATTATTGATGAAACCGGAAGAATTCAACCACCGGAAACGTTAGAAGGTAAGTTATCCGATAAGATTTTAGAGAGAATTGTAGATAGAGAGTCAAGTTTTGGGTTTAAACTTGTGGATGGAAATAATACCGGCAACGGAAATCCGATTTTGATAACCCAGAGAGACATC
>DAOWFY010000098.1 GCA_030637775.1 bacterium
CTAAAAGGGCACCCGCAAGCACAATTGATAGATAAGCAAGATAGGTCTGCCCGGTCTCTAAGGCGATTATCAAGAAGAATAAGGAGCTGATAATGCCTAACCCAGTTACCAGTCCATCCAATCCATCTAAAAAATTGATAGAGTTAGTAATCCCCACCACCCAAAGGATTGTGAGGAAAGATGCTAAGATTCTTCCCCACCAGAGGTCGGGATAGGGAAAACTCAAAACCACCCCATAATGGATGAGAATCAGGCAGGCAAAGATTTGCACTCCTAACTTCAGGGCGGCTGGTAATTCCTTGATGTCATCAACAAGACCTAAAGCAAAGATCAGGCTTGCTCCTAAGGCCACTCCCTTTAACTCTAAAGAGAAATGGAAGTTATAGATAATAACGAAGGCAAAGGAAAGATAAAGTGCTAATCCACCTAAAAGAGGAACGGGGATCTTATGGATCTTTCTCTTCTCGGGATAATCTAATAGTTTTGCTCTTAGAGCAAGCCATCTTGCTGCCGGCGTTAAAAGAAAGGCAAAAAGGAAAGAGAGAGAAAATAGATAAGACCAATAGATAGCTTTACCCGAGAACCACCCTTTTAGAGATAGAAGAATTACTATTCCTAATCCGGCTAAAAAGATTGGTTTTTTAAAAGATTTCATCGGCAAATTTTTCTTTTAAAAATTGCTCACTTTTTTACAGTCAAACATACCTAATATTATAGCACCAAGGTTGACAAAAATCTATTTAAATATTACCCTAACTGATAATGGAGTATGGAACAGGTTCTTACCTCGAGGAAGGAAAAAGGTATCAGGGCAAAATTATCCTGGATGAGAAATTTTATATCAAGGGGGAAAAGGAATATCCAGAAACCTATATCCCTCTGGAGAAAGTAGAGGCAGTGAGAATAAGAGGAAATCGGATGGAGGTTATGGTTACTCCATCTTTAGTAACCGCCTATACCGCAACAATAGAAGGAGAAAGTAAAGAACTGAAAAGATTAATCAAAGATCTTGCTCAGAGAATCGGTCTTAAAAAAAGGCTCTTTAAAGCGGAGTGGGTGGGAAAGCCATATTCAAGATAGAAATTAATAGCCAACCTCCTTCATTATCTCTACCATTACTTCAATATTGACCAGTTGAATAGCACCGATATCCAGTTTATCCAGGGCAGTCATCCCAATCGCCTCAATGATATTTTCTGCATTTTAAAGATGTAGAATAGACGCCGATCAAATCCCTTATCCCTCCTTCCATTTTTCTCTCCTAATTACTTGTTATTCCGCTTTCGTTCTCCCAGGAGGAGAATATCGCGAAGAGCCTCCTTACTTTTAGCTGCCATCCACCTTTTTTCAAAGTGATGCTCCTGAATAATCTGGGCAATTGCTGCTAAGGCGCGAAGATAAAAATTGCGTTCATCCCTGGAACTTACAATGGCAAACAAAACATGAACAGGCTTGCGCGTATCAGGAAAAATCACTCCTTTCCTCACACGCACCAAAAGAATCTCAAACTTGCCTTTTTCCTCGATAATAATGTGCGGTACTGCATGTCCAGGAGCAATCACCGTGCTGGATTGCCTTTCTCTTTCCATAAAAAGATCAAACAATCTCTTTTCATCTATCTCTAAGCGTCGGGAGAAAATAGGCGCAACCATTTTGAAGACATCTTCCACCGTACATTTTTGGGTGGCGGGTGGCTCGTAGTCTAAGATTTCGCAATCTTCTATAAGGCGGTGAAATCTATCCTCAACGATATTATCCCGTTCGATTAAAATCTGTTTTAATTCGCCGGGTAATGTAGTCTCTCCGATGTCTTTGGTGGTGATGCGCTCAATAATATGCATCAGAGCAGACCGCCGTTCCACTCTAATCCCGGCATAAACTAAATACCAGATTAAAGTGAGACCAATAAAACCTCCTGCAATCGATAAAGGAATTCTCCCCATTTCAAAAATGAGAAATCCGTATCCAACAATTGCAAAAATTTGAATCCAGGGATATAAAGGAGAACGAAATTTTGGTCGATAATTCTGTATTTTACTCTCGCGCATCACAATCAGGGATAAATTAACAAATGCAAACAATAGAATATATAACGTAGATGCTGTTTTTACCAGATTTTCCAGACTTAAAAATAAAATAAC
>DAOWFY010000136.1 GCA_030637775.1 bacterium
GAGTCAAAAGGAAGGGAAGCCTTGCCTACCGGCAGGCAGGTTATTAACATTATTCACAGTTTTAACTCCCCCTTGGAGAACCCCCATTAACTATGAATAATATTTACCCTAACTCTTACCTATGTGTCTGAACCCAGACAGATTATGGATAGCAACAAAGGGGTGGTGGCAATTTTGGTGATAGTGGTGATGATGGTGATGCTTTTTCTTGGTGCGGCTCTGCTAATTTTGACCCGCACCGCCACTATCTTCGGGGGAGCAGAGAGAGATCGGAAAAGAGCATTGTATACTGCTGAGGCTGGGATAGAGAAGGCAATCTATGTATTGAATCAAGATGAGGATGAAGACTGGAGTGACGAAACTCCGCCTTCCAATCTCTATACTGATGAAGAATTAATTTATCAGGTAGGCGATAAGACATATATCGGAGAATACACAGTAATATTGAATAATAGAAGTGAGAATGACATAATGATAACCTCTACGGGAATGGTCAACGGTACTAAAAGGAAGATAAGGATAAGGGTGGCAAAATAATGAAAAATGGGAACAATTTTAGGACTTGATATCGGTAGCAGAGCAGTAAAGTTTGTTCAGATAAAGGAAAGTAGGGGAAAGAGGTATCTGCTTAATTTTGGTTTAAAGGAGGTTCCTTCCCGGGTCAAAGAAGGGGATAAAGCAATAGTTGAGACCATCAAAGGGCTTCTTCGGGAGAAGAAAATTCGCACAAAAAGAGTGACTACCTTTCTCGCTGGTCCTTCAGTTACTATCCGCTGTATGCAAGTTCCTCTGATGTCAAAGGCTGAATTGGCAGAGGGGATTGGCTGGAGGGTAAGAGAAATCTCTCCGATGGAGCCGGAGAAAACGGTAATTGACTTCCAGATTTTGGGAAGGATTATCGATAAGAAGGGACAAAAGAAATTAAATCTTTTGGTGGTGGTAGCGGAGAAAGAGCTAATTGCTCATCATCTTTTCATCCTTAAATCCGCCGGGCTGAAACCTCAAAGGATTACCCTTATTCCACTTGCTTTAGCGAAGGCGTTTGAGGAGAAAGCAAAAAATAATAAGGCCATCGCCCTGATTAACGTTGGAACCGAACGAACAGATATCGTCGTTCTTAAAGGAGGGGGAGTTGTTCTTATCAGAGGAATATCCTCTTTGGGTTCGGATTCAGTTACTCGACTTTTAGCCGGGGGTCTGGGATTAGGGTTTAAGGAAACAGAAGATTTATTGAGAGAAGAAGATCTTATGAAGGAAGGGAAATATACCCCATTTTTCCGACCGGCTTTGGAGAGATTAAGGGATGAGATCGAGCGTTCCTTTGCCTATTATAACCAGCAATTCCGGACAAGAGTGGAACAGATAATCTTAAGTGGCGAAGGCTGTCAACTTAAGAATTTGGATAAATTTCTCTCGCAAGAATTGGGAAGGAGCGTAGAAATTAACAATTCCCTTCAGAAGATGAATTACGATAATTTAACCCTAAAACAAAGAAAGGAACTATCCTCTCTGCAGTCTCACTTTAGTTTAGGGACTGGTCTGGCACAAAAAAGTCCTGGCACAATTAACCTTCTTAAACCAAAGACAAAGAGAAAAGGATGGAAGGCATTGATGGAAATGAAGACAAGTTTTCCTTCTCTATTAATCCTTGCCATCGTTCTTACCTATTTTGCCATTATGGGCAGAATCAATGAAATAAGGGAAGAGGCGGAAAGAAAGGCAAGTGAGGAGGCAAAAGTAGTCAGAATAGAAAAGCCAAAGCCCCCAGAGCCTTCTCTGCCTCCCGAACCAGAACCCATTAAAATTGAGCCGATAATAAAGGAAGAGCCTCTTTCTGTCACCGGCATCCTTCTGGGTGAGAGAAGAGCGGCCGCGATCATTAACGGAAAGATTCTGCGGGTAGGAGATACTGTTGAAGGAAAAACAATCATTGCCATCGAAAAGGACAGGGTCATTTTGAAGAAAGGGCCAGAGAAACATATTTTAAAAATAAGAGAGGTGTTCTAAATGGATAAAAAAGGATTTGCGGTTTTGGTATTTTTGTTATTGGGTAGTTGTTTCCTTCTGAGACAAGACCAGGTTTTTGCTCAACCTTTGGCCGAGACAACTATAAGGACAGAGGAAAAGGTAGAGGCTCCTGAGAGGTGCTTAAGCTTGGATTTGAAGAATGGTGACCTTAAGGATGTTCTGCGACTTCTCTCCCAGGAGTATGGATTGAATATCGTCGCGGGAAAGGATGTGGAAGGGATGGTAACCATAACCTTTGTTGATATTCCGGTAAGAGAGGCCTTAAAAGCTATCCTGGAGGTTAATGGCTACACCTATCGGCAGGAAGGGGCTATCCTTAAGGTCATTTCCCTCTCCAGGATAGGTCCTGAGCCAATACCTCCTCTGATAGCAAAAGCCTTTACCCTTAACTATCTTGATACCAGAGATGTTGTGGGAGCCTTACAACCTCTTATTTCTCGGTATGGAAAAATAAAGGTTCTCAATCGTTCTGGAGCAGAAAAAAGATCCGATACTTTAATCATTATTGATACCGCCGAGAGTCTCGAGCGTATTGCTTCCTTGATTAAGGAACTTGATACCGCTCCTTTCCAGGTAAGGATTAATGCTAAGATTATTGAAGTGACCTTAAGTGAAGGGATGGATTTGGGGATAAACTGGAACATTAAGGCCAGTGTTACCGGCGCCATAAAGCCGACGGCATTTCCCTTTGAAAAGAGTGATTTTCCCGCTACCGATGCCGATGATTTTACCTTTGGCACCCTGGACTTTTCTGAGTTTACCGCTACCCTGGAGGCCTTAGAAACGA
>DAOWFY010000003.1 GCA_030637775.1 bacterium
AGTTTCCTTCAGCGGCACGTCTGATTCCCCCAGCGAGGGAATCTGCACTCTCGTTGCTCCTCGCTCGTCCTCTTCGAGGACACCGTGCCCGCTCGTCGCTAACAAGGCACGCTTCAGGGAACTTCTTCGCCTTGGTGTAAAAGAAAATGTTTTCCCCTCTGGGGAGACACAGAGGGGCACGACTCAGCCTGGTAAAAATAAAAAATTGAATAAAAGAAAGGTTTTAAAGAAATTGGCTAAATATTATCTTCTTCGCAACTTTCCCCCTTATCTGGAAAAGGAGATAAAAGAAACTTTGGGAATCGATCTTAAAACTCAATACGGAAGTTTTTCCCTTAAAAATCCAATCTTAGTAGCTCCGGGACAATTGAGTATACATCCATTTCAAATCGAAAGAATATATCAAGCAGGTTATGGTGGCTGTGTTCTTAAATCGGTGGTAGGTGAAGATAAAAATGGTAATTGTTCGATGCTCAGCCAAAGAAGAAAACCAACGATAATTAAAACTTTTTATGAAACTAATGATAAAAATGGTAGATTTCCCATAATTCACTGGAATGGACGTTGTGATCCCCGAACTTTAAAGGAACATCTGATATTTGCCAAAGCAATCAAAAAGAAAAGATTTAATAATTTTTTGCTCATTGGCTCTTTCCTCTGCCATCTCCCTATCAGAGAAAATAGCTTTAAAATCGAAGAATGGGCTTATACCTGCTCCCAGCTTTATCAGTCTGGTTATAGCATCGCCGAGATAGACTTCTGCCCTTATCTAAAGAAGGATAATTTCTATAAAGGAAAAGAGGAGATTTTAAGATGGTACCGAAATATTCCCGAGATAATTAAATCCTCCCAACCGGAAATGAAGATTTTCCCTAAACTTCTCAATCCTCAATGGGGAGTTCAGTTTCAGGTTGAAATGGCAGAAGCGGCTTTAGAAGGCGGGGCAGACGGCCTGGTAGTAGCAAATAGAATCTATAAGGAAGAATACAATTCTGGTCATGGAGGTGAAGAATTAAGGTTATTGAACCTGAAACAGATAAAGGCTATTAAAAAAAGTTTTCCTGAAGTTCCTATCTCCGCTACCGGGGGCGTATATTCGGGAAGGCATATCTTTGCATACCTCAAAGCCGGGGCTCAGAATGTTCAGGTTCTAAGTTATATTATGGGAAGGGTTAAGGAAGGTCTAAACAGAAAAGGAACAAAATTGGAAAAGGTATTTTATAAACTGTTATTTGATGAGAGGGATGGTTTAATTGCCTGGATGATCAGGGAGGGATATTAAAATGAAAATACGGGCCGCGGTCTTAAGAAGATTTAATAAACCTTTAGAGATGGAAGAATCTGAAATTTCTCCTTTAAAAGAGGGAGAAATCCTCATAGAAATTGGTGCTGCCGGAGTCTGTGGTTCTGATGTTCATATGTGGAGAGGAAAAGACCCCCGGCTTTCCCTCCCTTTAATTCTCGGACATGAAGGGATAGGAATAATCGCAGATATTAAAGGAAAGAAGGAAGATATCCTCGGAGAGGGTTTAAGGATTGGAGACCTCATTACCTGGGATCGGGGAGTAACCTGTGGAAACTGCTACTTCTGTACCGTAAAAAAAGAACCTTCTCTATGCCTCTTTCGTCAGGTCTACGGAATTACCAGAAATGGTTGCTATCGCAGTCACTTAACCTTATCCGCCCCGACAAAGGTTCTTAAGATAAAAACGCAGATTGAGCCGGCGGTTCTTGTTTCCGCTTCCTGCTCCGGTGCTACCGCCGCCCACGCGGTCGAACTCTGCCGGATTAAAGAGGCCGATACAGTTTTAATTCAAGGGCCGGGTCCCCTGGGTCTATTTTCCCTTGCTTTTGCTCTTGAGCAAGGAGCATCAAAGGTCTTCGTCTCCGGGACAGGAGCGGATAAAAAGAGATTGCTCCTGGCCAGGGAATTTGGAGCAACTGAAATAATTAACGTTGAAGATAAATCCTCTAAAGAAATAGGAGAGTTTATCAAAGAAGAAACTAATGGTTTAGGAGTAGATACCGTTATTGACACTACCGGCTCTCCTCAGGCTTTAGAAAACGGATTAAGGTTGACCGCAGCCGGAGGAACCTATGCTCTCCCCGGTATCGCCACCCCGGTAGGAAAAATACCGATTTCTTTCTATGAGGATGTTTCCCGGAAGAATGTGCGCATTCAAGGTGTCTGGGTCAGTGATACTTCCCATTTCTATCAGGCAGTGAAGATTATCCTGAAAAATAAATATCCTTTTGCAAAGATGATTACCCATACCTTGCCTTTAGCCGAAGCAACGAAAGCATTAGAACTGATCGAAGACCGCCAAGCCATCAAGGCCATCCTCATTCCTTAGTAAGTGAACAAAGAAGATAAGCGGGTGCTTATTGGAGTGGTCAGACGTAAGAAAGACCTGAGGATTATCCTCAAAAAACATTGCTACCGAATCCCTCTGAAACGCTGTCCCGTCCAAAGATTTGCCTATCTCGCTTTCTATGAGGTTTCCCGGTTAGGAGAAGAAGGGAAAGCCATAAATTACTATGCCCGCCTGAAAACAGAGTCAGAAGCCAAACGGATTGAGTTGCTTCCCGATGAGCCGGAACACCCACGGGCGGAAGAAATCTATCGTGTATATCATCTGGGAAAGATACAACGTACGTCTAAAAGGATTAAAAACCACAGCCGGAGAAGGATAAGTTTTGGCTTTACTACCCGGGAAAAGTTGCTCCATTCAGAGGAGATAAGTCAGTTATTCAATATCCCTCCCCTTGAAGACATTATGGCTAAAGAGCTAAAACGACGAAAGATTAAGGTCTATCGTGAATATCCTCTTAGATTGGCAAAAATACGTCGTTATCGGCTGGACTTTGCCATTATCGACCAGAAAAGCAAAATCGCTGTGGAATGTGATAATGAAAAGTGGCACTTGAGGCCTTCTCAAAAGCAGAAAGACAGAATTCGCGATAGCACCTTAAAGAGAATGGGTTGGATAGTGTTAAGGTTCAGAGGCAAAGAGATTCTTAAGAATGTATCCGGTTGTGTTGATCGAATAGAGAAAGCTCTGAAATTGATTGATTGCACAAGATGAGATACATAGGTAACACTCCCGGTTTCTTTAAGTGTGGTAAAATAGAGATAAAGAAATAGTGTCTCTATTGAGAAAGGGGTGTTACCATGACCAAGAGCAATATCTTCCCTTGGGGAGATCCATCATCTTATAAT
>DAOWFY010000053.1 GCA_030637775.1 bacterium
AGTAGGTGGCAGTTTGGGGATAGCCACCGGGGCTGGCCTTTCCATTAAATTGAGGAAAACAAAGCAGGTTGTGATTTGTTTTTTTGGTGATGGAGCAACAAACCAGGGGATCTTTCATGAATCTCTGAATATGGCTTCCAAATGGCGCTTACCGGTGATTTATCTCTGCGAGAATAATCTTTACGGGATGTCGGTTTCGGTAAAGAGGGCCTCTGCTGTGGAGAATTTAACCAAAAAGGCGATTGCCTATGATATGCCGGCGGAGAATGTGGATGGGATGGATATTTCGGCGGTAAGAAAGGTTGTAAGGAAATGGGCAGACTTTGCCCGGGAGGGGAAAGGACCAAGCCTTGTTATTTGCAATACCTATCGTTACTATGGTCATAGCAGAAGCGATGCTAAGGTTTACCGCAGCCGGGAGGAAGAAAAGGCCTGGAGAGAAAGAGATCCAATTATCCTTTTTAGTAAAAAGTTAATTAAAGAAGGCATTTTGCAGGAAGAAAGAATAAAGGATTTAGAGAAGGAAGTTGCCAGGGAGATTGAAGAGGCAACAAGGTTTGCCATGGAAAGTCCTTTACCGGAACCATCTGCGTTATACGAGGATTTATATGTCTAAACTGCGAGAGATTACTTATCGGCAAGCATTAAATGAGGCGTTACTCGAGGAGATGGAAAGGGATGAAAGAGTATTTCTGATGGCAGAGGATATTGGCTCCTATGGTGGTGCCTATGGGGTTACCAAAGGACTAATAGAGAAATTTGGGGAAGAGCGAGTAAGGGATACCGCCATCTCAGAAGCCGCTATTATTGGCGCAGGTCTCGGAGCAGCAATGACCGGGATGCGACCGGTAGTGGAGATTATGTATATTGACTTTATTGGAATCTGCATGGGTCAGATAAATAATCAGGTGGCAAAAATCAGGTATATGTTTGGAGGCAAGACAGAGGTTCCTTTAGTCATCAGAACCGAAGGAGGAGCGGGAAGAACCCTGGGTGCTCATCATTCTCAGAGTCTGGAGGCCTGGTTTATTCATATCCCCGGGATAAGAGTGGTGATGCCCGCTACCCCTTATGACGCCAAAGGACTCCTTAAAACCTCTATCAGGGACGATAATCCAATACTCTTCATTGAACATAAAATGCTCTACAATACAAAAGGGCAGGTTCCGGAAGAGGAGTATTTAGTTCCTCTCGGAGAAGCAGAAGTAAAACGGAAGGGAACCGATATCACCCTAATTACCTATTCGCGCATGCTTCTTTATTCTTTAGAGGCAGCAGAAGGATTGGAGAAGCAAGGAGTCAGTGTTGAGGTAATTAATCTGCGAACTCTTCTTCCCTTGGACATTAAAACAATTGCCGCATCAATAAAAAAGACCAATCGGGTGGTAATTGTAGAAGAGGATTGCAAAACCGGTGGAGTAGGAGCAGAGATTGGAATGCAAATTACGGAGAATAGCTTCAATGATCTTGATGCTCCCATTAAGAGGGTAGCCGGGGCCGATGTTCCGATGCCCAAAAGTCCGATTTTAGAAAAATTAGCCATCCCCAGTAAAGAAGATATTATTAAAGCAGTGAGGGAAACATTAAGATAAAAAGGAGGGGTCAGGTCTCAACATTTGACAAAATGTTGAGACCTGACCCCTTAAGAAAACTATGATTAAAGAGATTATTATGCCCAAACTTGGGGAGACGATGGAAGAGGGCTATCTTCTGAAGTGGCTAAAGAGAGAGGGGGAGGGGATAAAAAGTGGTGAACCGCTCTTTGAGGTGATGAGCGATAAAACGAATTTTGAGGTGGAGGCGAGCGAGGATGGCTTCTTGCGAAAGATTCTTATTCAACCGGGAGAGATGCCAATTCCAGTGACCAAAGTGATTGGCTATCTGGCCGATAATATGCAGGAAAAGCTACCCGAATCAAAAGAGGAGAAGAAAGAGCGCGTTCCTATTTCTCCTTTAGCAAAAAGGTTGGCCAAAGAGAAAGGTATTGATCTTACTGAGATTAAAGGAAGTGGTCTGGGAGGAAGGATCGAAAAGAATGATATTCTAAAAATTACCAAGGGAAGCGAAGAAAAGGAATTTGAGATAAAGCCTTTAACTGCCGTAAGAAAAACTATTGCGCAACGAATGTCTGCAAGCAAAAGAACCATCCCCCATTACTATCTGACAATAGAAATTGAGATGGACAGAACAGCTGAACTGAAAAAAAAGAAAGATTTCTCTTATACCGATTTTATTATTAAAGCGGTAGGAAAAGCGCTGGCTGGCTTTCCTTTAATGAATGCCGCGATCATTGATGAAGAGATAAGAATCTATAGAAAAATTAATGTCGGTTTGGCAGTTTTAAGTAGAAAAGGACTTCTTGTGCCGGTAATCAATGATGCCGAAAAAAAGAGTTTAATCCAGATCAGTCAGGAAAGAGGCTCTCTCAGAGAAAAGGCGGATAACGATAGATTATCTCCGGAGGATCTTAGAGGAGGGACATTTACCATTTCAAACTTGGGAACATTTGGAGTTGACAATTTTACCGCGATTATCAATCCCCCGGAGGTTGGAATCTTGGCTTTAGGTAAGATTAAAGAGGTTCCTGTTGCGGCTGAAGGAAGGCTTGTCGTAAAAAAAATAATGAAGGCGACTCTTTCGGCTGACCACCGGCTGATTGATGGCGCCTATGGAGCCCAATTCTTAAAGCGGATAAAGGAATTGTTACAGAATCCACAATGTTTAGAAGAATAAAAGAGGATATTCAAACGGCTTTAGTGCGAGACCCGGCAGCTAGGAATTGGCTCGAGATAATTCTTTGCTATCCGGGAGTGCATGCGCTTTGGGGTTATCGCATTGGACATTTTTTCTGGAAGCACCACCTCTGTGTTCTGGCGCGATTTATCTCCCATATCATTCGTTCTCTCACGGGAATTGAAATTCACCCGGCGGCAAAGATTGGGAGAAGATTCTTTATTGACCATGGTATGGGGGTGGTGATTGGGGAGACCTCTGAGATTGGGGACGATGTCCTTCTCTATCAAGGGGTGGTCTTAGGTGGCACTTCTTTGGAAAAGAAAAAAAGGCATCCCACCATTGAAAATAACGTGGTAATTGGTGCAGGGGCAATAGTTTTAGGAGCAATCACTATCGGGGAAGGGGCTAAGGTTGGTTCAGGAGCCGTTGTGCTTAAATCGGTGCCTCCTAACACCACCGTAGTAGGAGTTCCGGGGAGAGTCGTAGAAGAGTTCAAAAGACCGGAAATTGATTTAGAGTGGGGGAAATTGCCTGATCCCGTAGCCGATACATTAAAAAAAATTATTGAAGCTCAAGGAAAATTAGAGGGAAGGATAAAGGAGTTAGAA
>DAOWFY010000032.1 GCA_030637775.1 bacterium
AATATTCAGATGTTGGTCAGAAGTTTGAAATAGAAATCCGGGGAAAAAAGTATGTGGGAAAGGTCTCCCGACCTTGATATATATCGACATCAGGAGATGTCTCCCACAAGAAAGGGTTGAAATGGAAAAGGAAAGTTTGAAATATACAAAAACACATGAGTGGGTTAAGGTTGCTGAGGATATTGCAACCATCGGGATTAGCGATTTTGCGGTTAAGGAACTTAGCGATATTGTCTTTATTGAATTTCCCGAGGTAGGAAAAAGGATTAAACGGGGTTCTCCCTTCGGCACCATTGAATCGGTCAAAGCGGCCTTTGATTTAAATGCGCCTATCAGTGGAGTGGTAAAGGAGACCAACATCGCCCTTTCCGATAATTTAGATTTATTGAAGGAAGACCCTTTTGGAAAGGGTTGGATGGTGAAAATTAAGATAGAGGATAGGAGTGAACTTAAAGATCTGATGGACTTTAAGGAATACCAGGACTTTGTAGTAATACACTAATGTGAGGACTATTTCTGTAGCGGCCTTGTTAGCGACGAGCGGGCACGGTGTCCGAAGGACGAGCGAGGAGCAACGAGAGCGAAGATTTTCTCGCTGGGGAAATCAAGCGTGCCGCCGAAGAAGATAGTCCGAACGTATTATGGACTATATTCCCAATACCGATGAAGATAGAGTTAGCATGCTGGCTACTCTTGGTCTTTCCTCCATTGAGGAACTCTTTAAGGATATTCCCCAGGAACTGAAACCGTTTTCCTTTAACCTTCCTGCCGGCAAGTCTGAATTAGAGGTCTTTCGGCATCTTCAAGCATTGGCGGACAAAAATAATACCCGACTTATTTCTTTCTTAGGCGCTGGATTTTATGACCACTTTATCCCTCCGGCAATAGAATCTATAACCTCCCGCAGTGAGTTTTATACCTCCTATACCCCTTACCAGGCAGAAATATCCCAGGGACTTTTACAAGCACTCTATGAATACCAAACCGCTATTTCCTCTTTGACGGGAATGGAAATATCCAACGCCTCTCTATATGATGGAGGGACCGCTTTGTATGAGGCGGCAATGATGGCTCTGCGGATAACCAAGCGAAAAAAACTCATTGTTGATCAAGGGGTAAATCCCATCTACCGGAAGATGCTTTCTTCCTACACCAAAAATTTGAATCTTGGATTAAGGGAAATACCTACTTCTGAGGGTTTAGCAGATAGAGAAAAGATTAAGAATACATTGGACAAAGATACCGCCTGCCTCATTCTACAAAATCCAAATTTTTTTGGCGGCCTTGATGATTTTAAAGATCTATTTCAACTTGCCCATCGTAACGGAAGTTTAATCATTATCTCCGTTTATCCTCTTTCCCTGGGAATTGTAAAGAGTCCGGGAGAGATGGAAGCCGACATCGTTGTCGGCGAAGGCCAGAGTTTGGGGCTTCCCCTTTCCTTTGGTGGACCCTATTTAGGTTTTATGACTACATTAAAAAAGTATGTTCGCCAGATGCCGGGCAGAATTGTGGGAGAAACAGTAGATAAACGAAATAGAAGAGGTTTTGTTCTCACTTTACAGACCAGGGAGCAGCATATCAGAAGGGAAAAGGCTACTTCAAATATCTGCTCCAATGAGACCCTTTGTGCCCTTTCTGCCCTGATTTATTTAGTTTTAGTGGGTAAAGAAGGAATAAAGGAACTGTCGAATTTATGTCGGGATAAGGCCTATTATGCGATAAAATCTCTTTCTAAAATACCAGGAATAAAGATGAGATTTCCTGCTCCCATCTTCAATGAATTTGTCATCGAACTTCCTGAAAATTGTGATGCAATTATTAAAAAATTATTAAAAAAAGGCATCGTCGCTGGTTTCCCTCTTTCTCGTTATTATAAAGGGATGGAAAATTGTCTTCTGATAGCGGTAACCGAGAAACGAACAAAGGAAGAAATAGACCTCTTTGCCAGAACTTTAGGAGATGTATTACAGTGAAACTTATCTTTGAGAAGAGTGTCAAGGAGAGAAGGGCAACAAAATTTCCTGCCTCCGATATTCCTCCTGCTTTGGAATTACCGGATAATCTTAAAAGAAGAGAAGAAATAGGATTGCCCGAATTAGCTGAGATAGATATTATCCGGCATTTTACCGCCCTTTCACGGAATAACTTTGGTGTGGATACAGATTTTTATCCCCTTGGTTCCTGCACGATGAAGTACAATCCAAAATTGGGTGAAATAATCGCGAAGAACAAAGGATTTTCTGATTTACATCCCATCCTTCCCCAACTTCCCGATGGGAATTCTCTTACCCAGGGTGCTCTGGAGGTAATTCATCGGACAGGGAGGTTACTCTCTGAGATTACCGGAATGAGCGAATTCAGTATGCAGCCCTTAGCCGGCGCCCATGGTGAACTAACCGGAATGATGATCGTGGCTGCCTATCATCGAGAAAAAGGAAATAAAAAGACAAGAGTAATTATCCCTGATTCAGCCCATGGTACTAATCCGGCAAGTAGCGCTATCTGCGGCTATGAGATAATATCTATTCCCACAGATAGGAAAGGGGTGATGGATCTAAAAGAGTTTGGAAAGGAGCTCAATGAAGAGGTAGCGGCAGTCATGCTTACCTGTCCCAACACCTTAGGGCTTTTTAATTCAGATATCGGCAAAATTGCCGCAATGGCACATTCTGCCGATAGCTTGATGTATTACGATGGGGCAAACCTTAATGCAATTTTAGGCAAATGCCGACCCGGGGATATCGGCTTTGATATCCTCCATCTTAATCTGCATAAAACCTTTGGCTCGCCGCATGGGGGTGGTGGTCCCGGAGCCGGCCCGATAGGGGTAAAGGAAGGGCTGAAGAAATTTCTTCCTATTTCCCGCGTGGTTAAAAATTCTAAAGGCGCATATTTTTTGGATTATAATGAGCCTGCCTCTATTGGCTATATTGCTCCCTTCTACGGAAATTTTGGCGTGATTCTTAAAACTTACATCTACATTCTTACCTTAGGTAAGGAAGGGTTAATTAAGGTTGCGGAAAATGCTGTTTTAAATAGTAATTATCTTCTCTCTCACTTGAAGAATTATTATCACTTACCCTATAATAGAACCTGTATGCATGAATTCGTCATCTCAGGCAAAAGACAAAAGAAAAAAGGAGTAAGAGCGCTGGACATTGCCAAAAGACTTCTTGATTTCGGTTTTCATTCCCCAACCATCTATTTCCCTCTGATGGTAGAGGAGGCGATGATGATTGAACCAACCGAAACCGAATCAAAGGAGACCTTGGATAGATTCGTAGAAGCAATGATTAAGATTGCCAGGGAGGTGGAGGAGAATCCCGAGATAGTAAAAAATGCTCCTCATAATCTCTCCGTCTCTCGCCTGGATGAGGTAAAGGCCGCCCGGGAGTTAAAACTGAGATTTCCTGTCTCATGAAAAGAATTGGGATTTTAGGCGGGTTGGGACCAGAATCAACCATCGCCTACTATGGGTACATCACGCGTAAATACTATGAAAAATATAATAATTATGCCTATCCGGAAATAATTATTTACAGCCTTACTTTCAGCGAGTTTATTAATAAGGAGTATGAAATGGCGGATAAAGTGAAACAGGCAATCTTAAGTTTGCATAAAGCAGGAGCCGATTTTGTGGTGGCGGCTTGTAATTCAGTACATATTGTCTATGATCAAATAGCAAATAAGCTGCCCGTTCCCTGGATTAGTATCATTGATACTACTGCCGAACAAATCCAAAAAGAGCATTTGAAAAAGGTGGGCTTGTTGGGAACGATTTTTACGATGAGTAAAGATTTTTACAAAAATGGACTCCTCAAGCAGGGTATTGAGACAATTGTTCCTGATAAAGAGGACCAAAAAAGGATAAATGGGATTATTTATGCGGAATTGGTGCTTAAAAAGATTAAGGATACTTCCCGGAAGAGAGTCCAGGAAATTATTAAGAAACTTAGCCAAAAAGGAGCTCAGGGAGTAGTTTTAGCCTGTACCGAACTTCCCTTCTTAATAAGTCAGAAGGATACTCCGCTTAAAATTTTTGATACTACAGCAATTCACGCCCAGAAGGCTCTGGATATTGCTCTTGAAGAATAGCAACCTGGGATAAGCAGAGGACAAAAGAATTTAATTTACATCCTCTGCACAAGATGAGATACATAGGTAACACTCCCGGTTTCTTTAAGTGTGGTAAAATAGAGATAAAGAAATAGTATCTCTATTGAGAAAGGGGTGTTACCATGACCAAGAGCAATATCTTCCCTTGGGGAGATCCATCATCTTATAAT
>DAOWFY010000123.1 GCA_030637775.1 bacterium
CTTTGTAAAATTCCCCGAGGAAGGGTCTATCGAGGAAGTTTTGTAGGTAATATTACCATTAACTTCCGGTGTCCCAGCACTCGTAGCAATAATGTCTGCATACACCGCATGCTTATTAAAGGCTTCGGCAATGCCATCTCCAGGATTACCATCAGCGGCAACAGGATTGTTACCTCTAACATTTACCCTTATTTTCCTTATTCTTCCCTTGCATTTACCCTCTGATTCTAACCATAAAGTATTATTACCGACAACATCATTGAATGTAACTGTATAGGTTCCTCCACCAAATGGTACGTCAGTTAAAGTTCCATCTGAATACTGTTCAGTTGCAGAAGCATATTCCAGATAATTCATCCGATAAAGGGCATCGGCGAGGCCGGCTTCGGCAAGATTTAAGGCGATGGCCCGATCCTTATAGAAATGGGCTCTTTTGTAGGCAGAGGTAGAGAGAACGCTCACCGTTAAAACAAGCATCAAAAAGATAAAGGCCATCAGAAGGGCCACAATCATCGCCACCCCTTTATTATTAGTTTTCATTTTACTAAATCCCGGCATTGAAGTTAAAAAGGTTACTATAAAAATTTAGTTCTTATTTAAATTTATAGAGCAGGTCATCATCACTAGCGGCAGGGGTCGGCGGATCAGGGTCTATTGCAGCCGCTATATTGGTGCTGAAATTTCCATCTGGACCAGCAGAATAGATAACCATAACTTCCCTAACACTATTGTAACCTAACCAATAAAATTTGTTCCAAGGGTCTAAAGGTGCATTATATTGAGCGTCAGTTGCAGCTCCCCCAGTATAGGTTGTGTCAGGTTGATAAGTAGTGTAAGGACCATCCCAAACATCGCTAGTAATAGGATCAGGAGTAGTAACTGTACCATCATACTCTCTAATATTACCCGCTACATCAGCATCTGCATCAGTCTTCTCATAATCTCCCAACCTCACATAATTTGCGGTATCCAAATAAATCATCCCACCGGTGGAGGCGAGGGAGGCGAGTTCGGCCTGGGCTTTGTTGACGGCGGCTTTCTTGCGGGCACGATTGACCGCGGGAACCAGCATCGCAGCCAAAATGGCAACTATTGCCATCACCACCACCAACTCTATCATCGTAAATCCCTGCTTACTACATGCAGGGACAGGCCCTTTATTTCTCTCATCCATTTCGTCTCCTTTTCTTGTGAATACTTTGCGGGAAAGGTCTCCAGCGGGTTCGATAAATCGAACCCCTACTCACCCCCACCTATCTCCTCCCCCCTTGAGGGGGAGGATTAAGGAGAGGGGGAGATGTTTCCCACATCTTCTTGATAAACCAAGCAACTAAAAACTATTGCCAGTCACTACCAGCCGCTGGAGATAATGACTGAATTACCACTAGTATCGTATGCTACATTGCCTGGAATTGTAGGACTAGATTTTTTAATATCATTCTTTCTAACCCAGTGGCTGCTGCCATCAAGATAGAAAACATTAATTCCGGTTTTGTGATTATCAATTTTATTATCACTTACTACCGGGTCGGTGTCTTTATAGCCTACCTTTAATTTATAGACATAGGCATAACTATCTTCAATGGTAGTTGTATCTAAATCTGATGGCTGCGGTTTTTTAGATGGGCACCAGAAGGTCTCGGGGGCATCCTTTTTGATATAGTAAGAATAGAGATGTCCTTTCTTATCGGCATCAGTATAAGTGGTGGAGCTATATAACGCCTCTTTGCAGTCAGGATAAGATTGAGACCAATCATCGGCATACATCTGAAAGGCAAGTCCAATCTGCCTCAGATTATTAAAGCATATATGACGCCTTGCATTTCTTCTGGCGGCAGAAAGAGCGGGCAAGAGAATGGCGGTCAAAACAGCCACAATGCCAATGACAATGAGCAATTCCAAAAGGGTGAACCCTCTATTTTTCATTATTTTTCTATGTTCCTCATCAACGAAGACTGACAGAGAGAGGTTTCTCTTTCTTCCCCCTTAGGGCACTGACTTTCAGAATAGAGAATCCGATGACACCGCCTTGCTTATCAACCTTTTCCATTACGGCGTCGTTCTCTGTCTCTCGGAAATATCCAACCTTCCGTTTAAAGAGGACCTCAAGATAATCCCCCTCGGGGTCATACCAGACCTTTATCCCTTTTCCCATAATCTCTCCCCCTTTTTAATCTGCCCAGACATTTCTGGATGGTCATCCTCAATATGGGACTCACGTTCAGATTCGAGATGAATAGTATAACCATAGAGATCCTTAAATCTTTTCATTCAATTCTTATTATGCATTTTATGGTCTGCCGGCCCGATAACGTTTCTTGATCTCGCCAGCCGAAAGGGCAACGTCAAAGATTGCCACCTCGTCGATGAGGCCGTTAAAATAATTTTCACTTAGATCTCCACCTGAACAAAATCTATCTATCTGGGAAAGAGGAGTAAAACCTGTGGCGGAATTTTCAAAGACACCATTGATATATACTTTTGCCGTGGTTCCTTCTTGCGTAAATACAACATGTTGCCAATTGCCAACATCAATGTTAGACAAAGAAGATAAAACAGCGAATGGAGTAACATGTTCGCGCATTCTCCAAACACTATTTCCTGTATAAACACTTCCATAATTGTAAGCGCTGCCAGCGTGGTCTGTAATCTGCATCTCTGCATCCACATTTGGTTTAGCCCAAAATTCAATTGTATAATCTCCTCCTAAAACTATTTGTGAAACATCAATATAATCATTGCCATCAAAACTCAAACAGGGTTTGGCAACAAATCTGCCATTTTCAACCAAGGTAGGTTCATTTGCTGCTGTGCCGCCGCCAAGTTCCCCATCACAATCCTCAGCAGTATGGCCGATGAGGTCACCTGTATAGGCATAGGCAAGGTTGGCTACCCAGTTATCATTATCGCTATCTTCATAAGTTTCTTCAAATGTCCAGTAGGCAACGCAATTTGGGTCATTTTTGTTAGATTGCTTTAATCCACACCAACTGGCATAATGAGCTCTTCTTCTGGCGACTTGAAGAGCCGGGAGAAGAAGGGCGGCAAGAGCGGAAATAATGGCAATGACAACGAGCAACTCCAACAGCGTAAAACCTTTATTTTTCATTTTCCTCCTTGCAGAGTAAACTCTGCCACTACAAACAGCAAAGCAAGCTTTGCCACTACACTACAGTTTACAGATAAGAAAGGCAATAAGAATAAAGTATAACCCTTGAAGTCTAAATAAAATTCTTTCCTGAAAAAGTGTTGCTATCGTTCCTTTGTTCAGCAACCTCCCAATGAGCCTTCTATCTATCCTGCTCATTAAGTCCGGGTTAAAGATAAAAAGAGTGCCCATAATAAAGGAGAGAGCGAGAGAAACTACTTTAGTTATATTCAGAAGGGAATCAGAAGTGAAGGAGAAAAGACGGATTAGAGCGAAGAGAACCAATAATGACAGGGTAAACTCTGAGAATTGTAAAAGAGGAGATTGCCTCGCTATCGCTCGCAATGACGGACGCCAGGAGGGAGCTGCGCTACCTTCCAGAATTTTCAGGGTAGAATGAATAAGGGGAGTAAATGAAGCTTCTTTTCTAAACTCCTTCCCTAAACCGATAAGCTCTGCCTCTAACTCTTCTTCTTTCATCTCTATATATTTAGTACCATTTTTGATTGAAAAGGTTCATTCGAGAGAAGGGGTCAGGTCTCAACATTTGACAATTTATTTTAGATGAAGACTATTTTTAAATTAGACAGGTATAGGAGATAATGGCAAACTAATACAATTAAGTTTATAAACGTTTTGTCAAATGTTGAGACCTGACCCCTTAAGAGTCTCTTTGCCTTAAAGAGCCGGGACTTAACTGTTCCTTCCTTTATCCGCAAATGCTTGGCAATTTCAGAATAGGTAAGCTCCTCTAAATGTAATATATTAGCGTCAAAAAGTAATTCCTGCCAAACTCCTCAAACCCCCATCAACTGAAGCATACCACAAATTATTGGAAAAATCAAAAAACGTTCTTTGCTGTCAAAGCAAGTAGCAATCAACAATTTCAATTTTTGCCATAAGAGATTGTAAATAGTGTATCACCCCCCCCAACCTTGTCAAATTTCTAATTTGACTTTTTATTTTCTTTATGTTATCCTATCAATTAAAATTAAAAGGATAATGAGTAAATACTTAAGAGAACGGCAAAAAGAGTTAATAAAAGAGGTCCCTTCCCTAAAGGGAGTTATTCGGGGAACCTTGAGAGAAGTTTACGCTCCCTGTGGAAAAAGAAACTGCAGGTGTAAGAAAGGATTCCTCCATGGTCCTTACTATTACCTTGCGGTCAGAACTAAAGGGAAAACCAAGATGTACTATTTGCCTCACCCTTCTTTAGGAAAGAAAGCAAAAAAGGCAATAGCCCAATACAACAAACTCTGGAATCTCTTTTGTAAGATCTCCGAAATCAACATTAAGTTATTAAAAGAAGAAAAGAGATGAACCAAAAAGATACTTTTGAAATCAGATCTAAAATTTGCCCAAATAAAGAGGCCTGTCCTTACCTTAACTTTGAAAATCCAGAAAAGGTATTAGCCGAGAGAGATTATCTTAGAGGAAGGGTAGATGAAATGGAGATCACTTTTAACCTTGCTACTGGAAAGATTAAGTTGTTGTATAAAGAAATTGCTTCCTTAAAAGAAGAAAACACCGCCCTTAAAGCCGAGGCAAAAGAAGAAAGGAAAAAGATTTATAAACCAGCAAAGAAGGAAAAGGAATCCGGGAAGCCTGGTGCTCCCTTTGGCCATCCAGGAATTACCAGAGAAAAACCGAAAGAGCCTGATAGGAAAGTATCAGTCCATCTTAAAAATTGCCCTCACTGTAAAGGCAAAGTAAAGAGAATCTACGGAAAAGGCGCTTTTTCTGATCACACCCAGGAGGATATCGTGATTATAAAAGAAACTATTCTTTTCCGGCATTACAAGTACTGGTGTCCGAAATGTAAAAAAATAGTTGCTGGAATAGGAAAAGGAGAAATCCCCAGAAGTTATATTGGACCTAATGCTGTCGTAATCAGTAATCTCGCTCACTATGATATTGGTATTCCCTATGAGAAATTGAAGAGATTCTATACCGACATCTTCAGCCTACCTCTTACTACCGGCGCTCTTATTGGAATGGATAAAAAAGTTGCAGAAAAAGGTATTCCTCTCTACACAGAGTTAGAAAAAAGGATAAAGGACTCTTCGGTCAGTTACACCGATGAAACCGGTTGGCCTATCAATGGAGAGCTCCACTGGCTATGGCATGCCGGCAATAAAGAAGTTTCTCTCTATACCATAGATAAGCATCGTAGTCATAATGTTGCGGAAAGAATCCTGGGGAAGAATTACAAAGGGATAATTGTCTCTGATTGTCTTGGTGCCTATAATTTAGTGAAGGCAGGTGCCAAACAGAAATGTATCGCCCATATCTTGCGGGACTTAGATAACTTAACTATCCTCTATCCTGACAATCTTGAAGTTATCGCCTTCTCCGTCAATTTAGAAAATATCCTGCACGAAGGGTTGGATTTAAAGAAAGATTATGAGAAGAATCAATGTACACTTGATGACCTAAAGGCAAGTAGAGAAGATTTAGAGAAGAAACTTGAGGCTTTAACTAGGGTAAAGATTACAAATAAAAAAGCCGAGGCTTTAAGAAAAAGGTTAATCCGGCATAAAAATGAACTCTTCACTTTTCTTTCTTATCCAGAGGTGGAACCCACAAATAACTTTGCGGAAAGGCAACTACGCTCCAGTGTAATCTCAAGAAAACTTTCCTTTGGCAATAAAACAAAGGCAGGAGCAGATAGACATAGCATAATGATGAGCTTAATTCAGACCGCTAAACTTCGAGATAAGAGTCCAAAAGATTTACTTTTCTCTTTTATCTTGGCTTCTCCAGAAATAAGAGCACCTACCTTCTGGTAAGAATTTCTGGTATAATAATAAAGGTGTGGATATCCAGATAGAAAACCTTTCCCTAAAAGAGCTGGTTGAACTTCACGATAAGATTGCCCGCCGGATATGGGAATTGCAAAGAACAAAACTCTCCGAGAAATTAGGTGAATTTCAGATAGGGGATCAGATTAGTTTTCAGTCGGAAGGCGAAACAATCACAGGCATCGTAATCAGAGTTAACCGGAAAACCTTAAGCATCAGAAGTCAAAAAGGTCATTGGTATGTGGCTCCCTGGGCTGTGACAAAAGTTTCTTAATTTCTGACGGTTTAATAGATGCTGAGGAATAGACCTGGTAAAGCTTTACCGATTTTTGGGCTTTTTGACGCTAATATATTACTGTCACTAAGGACAAGAAATTGCAGAAGATGACTGGAGTTTGTAAGCGAGTTGGTGGTTATGTCGCAGATACGATAGTATCGAGGAATAAGAAAGCCCGAGCGAACAAATTCCAGCCATCTCTTAATGTGGTTTACTGAGGATTTAATAGAAAACTATTATAGATGATGAGGAAAGTTCTGTCAAAATATCTTTTTGAATTTTTTTACTGCTTTCTTCCAGGCAAGAATATCTTTGGGTTTATAATGGGCAAGAGGGAAAGAACCTTTAACCAATCTTCTGCCTTCTTCTATAGACTTTATTGTGCCAAGGGTTTTTGCCTGAATGAGGATATTTCCTATTGCGGTGGCCTCAATGGGACCGGCAATAACCGGAAGGCCGGTTGCCTCAGCCGTAAACTGATTAAGAAGAGGATTATTTGCCCCACCTCCGATAACATATACCCTGCTATTTTTCTTCTCGGTAATCTCCTCGATCATTTCATTTGTACGACGGTATTTAAGCGCCAAAGATTCATAGACGATTCTTAGGGTTGTTTCTCTGTTCCGGGGAATTTTCTGTCCGGTCTTTTTACAAAAATCCTTGATTGCTTTTTCCATATTCTCGGGATTGTAGAAGATATTGTTATCCGGGTCGATAATCGCAGAAAATCTTTCTCCCTTTTTGGCCATTTTTACAATCTCATCCCAGGAAAGTTCTCTTTTATCCCTTTCTTTCCAGCTCCGACGTAACTCCTGAATAATCCAGGCTCCCATTACATTTTTGAGAAAACGGATATTTCCAATACCACCTTCATTGGTAAAATGGTTCTGATATATCTTTTCATTAATGAGGGGAGAGGGAATTAATTTTCCCACCAGGGACCAGGTGCCGGAACTGATAATCAAGGAATTCTCTTCCTTTTCGATGGGCGCGGCGGCATAGGCACAGGCCGTATCGTGGGCCGCGGTGGCGATGATTGAACATTGATTTAGCCCAACTTCTTTGGCTATCTCCTGATGAAGAGAGCCGATTTTTGTTCCCGGGGTAGTAACCGGAGGCATAATAGAGAGAGGGATCTTAAGTTTTTCAAAAACTTTTTTGCACCAATCCTTCTTAAAAGGGTCTAAAAGTTGCGTGGTGGTAGCCCAGGTATATTCACAGATACGAGCGCCGGAAAGATAATAGTAAAAGATGCTTGTAATCGGAAGAAAGATGTCGACCATTTTTAAAATATCCGGACGATGCTTTACCAGCCAGAAGAGTTGATTCACTTCATTGAATGGGTAACTGGGAACTCCGGTCAGTTCAAAAAGTTTTCTTTCGGGGATAATTTTAAATAACTCGTCCCTGATTTTATCCAGCCGGTGGTCCCGGTAATTATGCACCCTTCCGATGAGCTCTCCCTCTTTGGTGAAACACTCCCCGTCCGTTCCCCAGGTGTCTATTCCCAATGAATCTAAATGCTCTATCCCAAAATCCTTTAGTTTCTTTAATCCAGTAATTATCTCATCATAAATGGATAAATCGTTCCAATATATTTTATGAACAGTTTTATCCTTCTTTTGCCTTAAATAGAGGTTTATCGGTTTATTTATAAAGCGATAGACCTCTTTAGTAGAAAATTTACCTTCATCAAAGATGCCAACAATAAATTTGCCACCGGAAGCACCAATATCGAATGCCCCAATTATTTTATTTTTTGCTTTCATCTGGTAAATTATACTCCTTTCGTAAATATTCAGTCAACCACGTTTAGATAATAATGCAAAAATTGACAGTTCAGTAGGAAGAAGATTACAATAAAGTACAAAGAGAAATGGATAAAAGGATTAAACTTTTGAAAGAATATTTTGAAAAACAACCATCTGTGATTTTAGCTTTTCTATTTGGTTCAAGAGTAAAAGGTCTTGATAGAAAAATTTCTGACTGGGATATAGCTGTTTATTTTAAACCAGAAAAACACTTGGAATTAGAGGCAGAGAGAGGGTATCAAGAAGAACACAAAATCTGGTCTGATTTGGTGGATATTTTGAAGACAGATGATGTCGATTTTTTAGCCCTGAACAGAACGGCTCCTGAATTGGTTTTCAGTATTTTGAATTCAGGAGTTCCTTTGCTCATAAAAGATAGAGATTTATACATAGAACTTCTTTGCAAGACTCATTATGAGGCAATTGACTTTAGAGAATTTGCCTTTGACTTTTGGGAAATTGCTGAGAGGTCTAAATCTTTGACCAGGGAAGATAAATTCAGAATTTTAAAGAGATTGAAATTTCTGGAAAAGGAATGGGAAGAATTTGATAAATTTAAAAAATTAACCTGGCTTGAATATCGAAGTGAACCTGATAAAAGAAGAAATGTGGAAAGATGGATAGAGAATTTGGTGATCGCTGCTTTAGATATTGCAAAAATTATTTTGGCGGCAAAAAAGGAATTGCTCCCTGAAAGCTACAAACAAACTTTAATGTATTTTGGAGCTAAATACTTCAATGAGAGTTTTGGACGGAGCTTTTCAGAATTTGCAGAATTCAGAAATATCTTAGCTCATGAATACTCAGATATCAAATGGAGGCAAATCAAGAACTTTATCAAAGAAGCAGAAAAATTGTATCCTCAATTTGTAGAAAAAGTTAAAAAGATATCGATTTGAAGGGAAAAGAAAAGTAACAGGTAAACTTTCCTAAATAAAAAAAGTCCAGGGTCTGGGACAGGAGAAGAAAATTATCTTTAATTTAGGGAATCTCTTCTTTAACATTTTAGCAAAATGGGATAGCCCGGGATTTTCACTTTCGGTATGGCTGGTTTCGATTAAAGCCACATTACTATCGGCAGCGGCCATCATTGAATATTCATCCGTTTCTCCGGCAATAAGGGCATCGACTCCATAGTCAAGCATCCAGGAGATAAAACCGGCATTGATGCTTAGACCTAATCCTCCCCAGGGAAGGCCAATTTTAGAGACCTTTTTATTCAAATCCCCGGTTACCCTCATTGCATCCAATCGCATCGCTCTTTTTACTTTTTTGGCTAAATCCTTTACCTTAATTGGTTCTATTTCAAAGATGCAGTAAAATCCTTCCTTAATTATTGGCTTGGGAAAACCCAAAACTTTCCAGAAATCGTCAAGGATGCAAAGCCTATCCAGACTTCCATGAGCGCGAAAAACGGTTATTCTGTATTGGGAAAGAAGTTCTGTCCGGGCCCGGTTGACCCGATTGGAAAGATATTTCTCAATGGCTATATTATGGGCGTAGGAGGGAGGAAAGAATGGGTCTTCATGGACAATCATTAAATTGCAGTTTTCCTTTGCTGCTTTTTTGATTGCTGCGGTTGTTGCCATCCAGGAGATAAGAATTCCTTTCAGTTCTTCCTCGGTATTGCCAAAAAGAAATCCCTCCTCCTCTCCCAATTTTCCTGTTTTCTCTTTGAGAAATTTTTCAATCTCTTTTATCTTCATTTTTTACCATATTGCTCAATGAATTGAGCAACTACAATTAAACACCATATAATGGACCAAAATTGCTACAGGCTCTGAAGTCTGCTCCTTCTAAATCCATACCCAGAGCATTCCAGGCACTTGGTCTAAAAATCCTTTCCCCGGGGACATTGTGCATACATACCGGTATCCGAAGCATAGAGGCAAGGGTAATCAAATCCGCCCCAATATGTCCATAACTGACAGCTCCATGGTTGGCACCCCAGTTATTCATCACCGAGTAGACATCCTTAAAAGGACCTTTTCCGGTCAATATCGGCACAAACCAGGTGGTTGGCCAGGTAGGGTCGGTTCGCTCATCTAGGATTCTATGTACTTCCTTCGGCAAATCCACCGTCCATCCCTCGGCAATTTGAAGTACTGGGCCAACTCCTTTAATGAGATTTATCCTGGACATCGTTACGGACATATCCCCTTTTGTAAGAAAGTTAGAGGAGAAACCACCGCCTCTAAAGTATTCAACATTTGCCGGCCTCCAACTTGTGGCGTCAAGACACTTTCCAACTTCTTCCGGAGTAATCTCCCAGAAAGGCTTCATCGCCGGTTTTCCGTTAATTGATTGTTGTCCGGTTCCGTCCAGGGTAGTTGAGCCGGAGTTTATTAGATGGAGAACACCATTTTTGGCTGCTCCGGTTAATTTCTTTCCGGTGACCCGTTTTACAGATTCAGGACCCCAGTAGGTTCTGACATCGGAAAAGATCTGGGCGGTTCCGGTTAGAAGATGACCAAACAGCATTGAAACAGCATTGAGACAATCATTTTCTGTAGCAACAATAAATGGTTCTCTGATGCCATTCCAGTCAAAGGACGAATTGAGGATGGTTTCCATAAAGTCACCGTTGGGGAAATGGTCGGTCCATTGTCTTTGTCCCTGGAACCCGGCGGCGATGGCATTGTGCCCCTCCGCTTCTTCACCAAATCCAAGCTCGGCAAGTTTAGGATTTTCGATCATTAAATCCCTTGCGATGAGGGTCATCTTTACCACTATTTCCCAATCCTTCTCTTTTTGCTCTCTTGTCCTTTGCATTTTTACCGGATTGTTGTCTTGGCCCTCGATGCAATTCCCTCTTGTCCACTTTAGAGCTTTTTTATACTCTTCCTGGTCATAAATCTTCTCATCTATTCTCCGGACAAACTCGCTCATATCAATGAACTCATTCCTCATCCCGAGATAGTTTTGAAAAAAGTCAGGCTCAACAATAGAGCCGGAGATACCCATGGAGACTCCGCCCATCGCCAGGTACGATTTTCCCCGCATCGTAGCTACAGCTAAACCGCTCTTGGCAAACCGAAGAACTTTTTCCTGGACATCTTTGGGAATGGTTATATCCCCGATATCCTGAACATCCTTTCCATAGATACCGAAGGCAGGGAGCCCTCTTTGGCTATGTCCGGCGAGGACCGCGGCAAGGTAAACCGCCCCCGGACGCTCCGTTCCATTAAATCCCCAGATCGCCTTGGGCATAAAAGGGTCCATATCCATCGTTTCGCTACCGTAGCACCAGCAGGGAGTAACTGTCAAAGAGACGCCTACACCCTCTCGGGCAAATTTCTCTGCAGTTCTTGCCGCCTCACTCACACCACCGATGCAGGTATCAGCAATCACACATTCAACCGGCATCCCGTTGCTATGGCTTAGACTTTTTGTTAAAAATTTCGCCGCAGATTTTGCCATATTCATCGTTTGCTTTTCCAGGGATTCTCTTACCCCCTTTCTTCGTCCATCGATTGTCGGACGAATACCAATCTTTGGCAGACCACCACACAATCTATTTTGCGGCCGATTTCTCTTCATCCCCTTTAAATTAGCCATTTTTCCCCTTTTCTATTTTACCTTCGTGAAAGTTTCAGATAGGCCTCATTATAATATAAAGCATTATCAACCGGAGTATTAGGAGGGATATGATTGCCCACCGCCATAATAAATCCCGGATATTCCTTTCCGATATCCATACAGCGCTTCACCTCTTTATAGATATCTTCCTTAGTTCCAGAAAGAAGAATCCGGGTATCGGCATTACCGACAAACCCATGCGTTTTACCGTATTTATCGGCAAAACTCTTCATATCATTTCCCGGCTCCATTACCAGCATCTGAGCCCCAGCTTCCACAATATCGTCAAAGAAGATATCATATTTACCATCGGAGGTAAAGATTAATTTTTTCCCCGCAGAAAGAATTGGCTCCCATAATTTCTTATAGTAAGGGAATATTGATTCTCTATACCAGGCAGGATGAGCAACCGGACCGGAAGTCCAGCAGATATCATCATGGCTCATAAAAACTTTACAATCTGTCCTTGCCCAGGCGTCAAAATATTGTTTAATCCAGCGATAGTAACTCTCGATAACCCTGTTGAATCTCTTGGGCTCTTTCCCCATTGCCAGAAGCAGCATCTCCCAGCCAAAGATTTCAATCAGTCCGGAAAAGATTGTCGGGTAAACCCCGCCCATAGTTAAAGTAATATTGTCCCAATAATCTTTCCGCTGATGGTATCGTTTGTTAAGTTCCTTAACCAATTCTTCTTGATTTCTTTCTCCGTATTCCTTACAGGCATCAAAATTATATACTTCTTCTAATGTTTTAAAAGGGCACTCTCTATGGGTATCAAAGTCGGTTCCTCCAGCGGCATATTCAGCATGCCCCATTTTTGTAGTTCTTCCTCCGCTATCGCGTATATCACCTTCACCGACAAGAGTCATCCACATAAAGGCATAATCCCATTTTTTCATAAATTCTCTTGTTGCTTTCTCTCGATTTGCCTCGATAGAGGTATCAATTCCGGTCACCGCTTGCACCAATGGCCAGTGGTAACTTTGTGCGGAATATTCCGTTCGGGGGACCCTCTCGCTAAATTCCAGGTTTATTGCCTTCCAGCCGCTCTGGTAACTCACTTCTAATTCATCCTAATTTCAGCACAATGACTGTATTAATGGGGTCAGGTGCTTTTTTGGGTAAGTTTCTAATAAAAAGCCGGTCATTTCTCTGGAGAACAGAGACCTTTTCCTTGCTCGCCAAAAGATAACCTGATTTTATCTTGTTCTTCACTCCGTCAAGACAAATCTCTTCCCCTGGCCAGCGGAAGGTATGCAGATAGACCTTATCATTCTTTGCTGTGGTTAAACCAACCATACCTCCACCGAAGGAAGCTC
>DAOWFY010000077.1 GCA_030637775.1 bacterium
CATAACCGGCACGGTGCTCTTCTCTACCAATAATTTATAACCCTTCATTGCCTTTGCTATCTCTGAAGTGACCGCCTCTACCGCGGAAAGGTCTGCCCCTCCGTCTTCTTTAGAAGGGGTTCCTACAGCAATAAAGATAATCTCGGAATTCTCTGTAGCCTCAGCAATACTAAAACTAAAGGAAATCTTCCTGTTTTTTACCGTCTTCTTTACCAGTTCCTCCAGGCCGGGTTCAAAGAAGGGCATTACCCCTTTCTTAAGACCGCCTATCTTTTTCTGATCATTATCCACACAGGTAACCTTATTGCCCAATTTAGCAAAGCAGGCCGCCGTTACCAATCCGACATGACCAGCTCCAATTACCGCAATTCTCTTCATAATGCTCCTTTGATCCAATTTAATAATCTTTTTAACCCTTCATCCACCTTAATCTTTGGTGACCAGCCAAAATCCTTCTTTGCCTTTTTTATATCGCTGATATAGATTTTTTGGTCTCCGGGACGCCAGTTGGCAAAGGCATAAGGGATTTTTTTGCCAATAAGTTTTTCTAATTTAGCAATAAGTTTTAAAAGTGAGATACTATTTTCTCTTCCTCCGCCAATATTATAGATTTCTCCTTTTGTTCTTGCAATATTTTTCAGAGATAGTTGAAATGCCTTTATTAAATCATCGATATCAAGGACATCCCTTACCTGTTTGCCATCTCCATAAATAGTTATGGACCTTCCTTTTAAACCAGAGATAGCAAAATGTGCCACCCAGCCCTGCTCTATCGTGCCAAATTGGTGCAGTCCGTAAATGCAGCTCTGGCGAAAGACAATGGTTTTTAATCCATAAATCCGGGAATAATCCCTGACATACTGGTCGGCGGCTCCTTTGGAACAGCCATAAGGGGAATAAAAGTCCAATATTTGATCTTCGGCAACAGCAAATTTAGAATTTTTATAGAGTTCTCCATAGACCTTATTGGTTGAAGCGAAGATTAAAATGCTCTCCGGGGAAAACTTTCTCATCGCCTCCAAAAGATTCAGAGTCCCAAGAGCATTAATTTCAAAATCCTCTTTGGGATCAGTTACAGAGCTGGTTACCGCCACCTGAGCGGCAAGATGATAGATAACATCTACGTTTTTAACCACCTCTCTCACCTTCTTATCATCCCGGATATCTGCAATAATTACCTCTAAATTTCCTTTAAGCGTCTTTAACCACTTAAGGTTCTCCTTTGTTCCTTCCCGGGAAAGATTATCAAAAATCCTGACCCTTTTCCCTTTCTTAAGAAGATAGGCGGCCAAATTGGTCCCGATAAATCCTGCCCCTCCAGTAATCAATATCTTCTTCATCTTCTCTTTAATTTTAACTCCTTAATTCCATACCAGCACATCTTAAAAAAGACACCGCCATCCTTAAAAATTCTCATTTTAGATTTCCCCTTCCTTCTCCTTTTATAATGGACAGGAATTTCTCTCATTGCCAAATTTAATTTTGCGATGCCAATGAGGATGTCGAAGTCTCCCCAGGGGCATCTACCCATTTGCATCCTTCTGTAATCTTTCTTTAAAATAGCCTTTGTTCTGCATAGGGTATCGGTAACTCTCCTCTTCATTATGGCAGGGAATGATTACCGAGCAGGAAAAGGATCTTTTCTCTTGCTTTCCCTCCTTTGGTGTTACCACTAAATATTGCACAAAACATAAGTTTTTAATTAAGGGGAGGTGGGGCACATACCTATTTAAAAAATTTGAAAACCAGGGTATTTTCTTGGGAATAAACAGTCTGTAACCTTTCTCTTTTATTTCAAAATCGTTTAACTCGAGCAAATTGATTATATCCTCTGAATAGAGTCGATTATGAGGACCTTCAGGCATCTTCATCCTTAACTTCTCACCCAATATTAAGAGCGGTTCCCATAAAGGATTTATAAAAGAGATAACCACTCGGCCATCTGGTTTTATCACTTTTTTTAAATTTTTTAAAACCTTCCAAACATCTATAAGATGTTCTAAAATATCTGACATTATCACATAATCATATTTTTCTTTTAATTCTAACTGTTCTGCTTCACTCACTTTAAAGGATAACTGGGGATATTTCGTTTTTGCAATTTTTACCATCTTTGGACTTATGTCTACTCCTAACCCTTCCTTAGGACTGACAGAATTTAAGACATCACCGGTTCCACAGCCAATTTCCAGCACCTTTTTACCAGGGGGGATAATCGAGGAGAATAGCCTCTTCAACTGAGAATAATAGTAATCATTCTTCCTCTTCCACATATCATATTGGGAGGAGATATTATCAAAATGTTTTCTCACCTTGTTATTTTCCATCTAAAGAAAGCAGTTTCATCTCTAGAAACACCCAATAATTTCCTTATCGGCGAAATCTTCCTCTCAATGAATATCTGGGGGTTCATCATATTTGGTTCGCAAAAAGGCTGCCAAATTGGTCCCGATGAACCCTGCTCCCCCGGTAACCAATATTCTCTTCATCTTTCCTTTTTCTTCAATCTTTCTAAACTCATTTTTCTGCTTTGAGACAAGTATATAATGCTATATTAGGGAGTATAAATGGAGGCATTGTCTTAATTTTTCTGATTTTCAGATATCTCGATATTGTATTAATAATTTGGTTTGAACTATTGATGTGGTATTTTTTACTTTCATGGAAACCAATAAGGTGGAAACAAAAAGTCATCAGTGAATTAACCGATGGAAATCCGGCTATAAATTGCCCTTTGGGTTTTAAAATCCTTGTAATTTCTTTGATGGCATCATCAAGAGCCAATATATGTTCAAGGGCAGAAAAACAGATTACAGCATCGAATGAGTTATTGTCAAAAGAGGTTTTACATATATCCATTCTATGAAAAACCATTTTACCTTCCTTATTAGATAGGGATAACAGCCTGTCTGACAAAATTAAATCTATCCCAATATACTTATCACTGATAGAAGTAAGTATTGGCGCTAACAAGCCACTTCCAACCCCCACCTCTAAGATGCTTTCAACAGGATATTTTAATAGCGATAACCCTACATTAATCCTGCGTCTATATAACCAGCCCACAAGTGGATGATAATAATAGAATAACGGATCACTTTTATTACTGGGAACAAGTGTTCCTTTTGCTGGTATTTGCAAATTTAATCTACCCATTTTATTTAACTAAAAATGCCGTTGCTTTCTACTTACCAGAGAGAATTTAATATTCTTTAATCCCCAGAAGCATGCTTTCAATAAAGCATTGGCATGTTTTAAGGGCTTCATCTTTGATTCACCATATTTTCTTTCTTTATAATGAACTGCTACCTCTCGTATCTTAAGTTTCAACTTTGCAGCTCCAAATATAAGGTCGTAATCACCCCAGGGGTCGTGTCCCGTTGAAATATATAGAAAATCCTTTCTGAATAGAGCCTTGCTGCCACAAAGTGTGTCCGAAATTCTTTGGTCTATGATCCAGCTGACTACTAAACAGAAGAGTTTGTTACCAAAATAATTAGCTAATTTCATGGCTTTACCTTCCATTGGATAAACAAATCTGGTCCCATTGACAAAATCCGCATATCCCTCAGCGATAACCTTATAGAATCTTCTTAGTTCATCAGGCGTTACGGCTAAATCGGCATCCAGAATGAAAAGGATATCCCCTTTTGCATTATGGAAGCCTGTTGTAATGGCATACAGTTTGCCTCGGTTAGGCTTGTAGGAAATACATCTAATCTTAATATCATCCCTCAGCGAGGAATCAACCTGATTAGCAGTACTATCCTGGGAACCATCATCTACGAAGATAAGTTCTGTATATTTGCCCATTTTGGGAATCTTTTGAATGATCGTCTTAATATTCCCAGCTTCATTATAGCAGGGGACGATGATCGAGCAACTATATTCCCGGGGCAAACGCCTCTTCTTAGCGATAACATATTGGATGCTACCGAGTTGTCTCAACAAAGGTAATTCCCTTATCAGAAAATTTAGGAATGGCGAAATGAAGGGAATATAGATAGGAATAGCGCCGGTTAGACCTTCGGTGATGACCTCAAATCCGACAACCTCTAAAAAATTTACCACATCTTTATTAGTTAAGAAATTCTTTTCAACATCAGGAGTTTTAATATGCAATCTATTTCCAATCCGCAGTATCAGTCTCCAAACTGGATTAACCGAGGTTATAATTATTTTACCACCTTCATTTAATGAATCATATGCCTTGGATAAAAGAGAATCTATGTCGGAAACATATTCAAGAGTATTGGAAATGACTGCGTAGTCATATTTTTCCTGAGGGGTGAAGGAAACAAAATCAGAACAGACAAATTTAACATTATTACCTAAGCGTCTTTTGGCAACCAAAACCATATTAGGACTAAAGTCAATTGCGCAAGCCCTTGATGGGTTTAACTTGGCAAGCAATTTTCCTGTACCGCAGCCAAAATCGATAATTGTCGACTTAGAGGGTATAGATAACAGATGAATGTTCTCAATGAGACGATGATAGTAAAAGTTTCTTTTCTGATATCTGTCATAATTTTTAGCAATACTGTCAAAGAAAATCTTTACACCCTCATTCCGCCGCATTTTCTCTCTTTAAGATAATAAATGTTGGGGTAATAAACTCAAAAGAGCCATTAAGTTGAAACCTTTTCTGGGGAAAAATTCCCAATAAAGGAGGGATAGTTTCAAATCTTTTCATTATTCTAAAATCTCTGGAGCTCAAAAGAGAAATGGTAGAGTTGTTTACCAATGGCTTTCCCGTGAAAAAGGATAAAGGTTCAAAAAATCCCCAACTATCAGAAATTAGAATATAATAGTCGATACCTTCGTCAAGCAATTCTTTTATATTCCCAACCTTTATTATGTATTTTTCAGGATTTATCGCGGGCATTCGGTAAATAACTGGATAACGATCCATTCCAATTCGTGCCTTTTCAGGAATATTCTCTTCTATCCACAGAGAAGTTTCCATTCTGACATCATCTCTTTCTGCAATTCTTTCAAAAGAAAATGTATAATAGAAAGCTATTCCGATAATAGCAAAAGTCAACAACGATTTAGTAAACAAAGAAATTTCTCTTTTGAGAACAGATCTCTCGAAGAATATCCCGGCTAAAATTGCTAAAAATGGATAGGCAGGAAGTCCGTAAGTCTCAGAACCCGATACCAAGAACATAAGGAGAATAAAGGGAAGGATTGCAGAAAAAAGGAAGAATCCCTTAGAGGTATGAAACCTCAGAGCAAAGAGGATAGAGGCAAATATAAGAAGGAAGAGAAAAGGAGAGATGGCGTAGAGAAACATCGTAATTGGATAATAAAGGAAAGAATTGAAAAATTGGTAAAGAGGGGATTTGCTTATCCCTCCAGCAGCAGTCCAGAGGAGGTCACGCCAGAAGCGAGAAAAATGGAAAATGGTATAGGGTGAGGTTAAGAAGAAGGTAAAAAAAGTGACAAATCCAACCATTAAAAGAGGTTTATTTTTTCTAAATTGGAATCCTCGCTGGCCAATGAAATGAGCAACAATTATGGGGAAAATAGCAAGAATACCCGGGTATTTGGAACCCATTGCCAGACCCGCCGCAATCCCGCTAAAGATGTAATATTTCAATCTTCTTGTCTCAATGATCGAGAGGGCAAAATAAAAGGAAAGGACAACCCAAAAGGCCAGAGGAATATCCGGTTTGATGTAATGGGATTGGATAACAAACAAAGGAGTAACCGCTAAAAAGAGAGAAGAAAGCAATCCTACCCTTTCATTATAGAGCCTTTTTCCAATAAGGTAGACAAAAAGAATTGTTAAAAGAGCAAAAAGGACAACAGTATATCTACCTGCCAAATAGATTTTAGCAAACTGCTCGGGATTTTTCAAATAGAAGAAAATATCCTGCTTCAAAGGGGAAAAATGGCAAAGCGAACCAAGAAGAATTCCAAAACCTATCTGATAAGCAAAGAACGGGGGATAGATATAGTTTTTAGTATCAAAATCAAATCTTCTGGGGTGAATATGGCTAAGATTTTTTAAGGTATATTCTTCATCAGGATGGTAACTACGTAGAATATCAAAATAGGCAGTAAGTTCGGCAATCTCCTTTTTTTCAGCAGGAGCGACGAATTCTGACCTCTGCCACTTCCCCTCAGCCAAAACCTTTTTAATCTTTTCTTCAGGTATTTTTCCAACCATTCTTGCCCTTTTCTTACTGGGTAGACCAAAGCGAATTCCATAAAGGTTAAGAAACAGAGAGAGAAACAAAATTAGAACAATGGGAATTTTTTTAATCATTTTTAAATCTATATTTAATTAGAGTCCAGACGGCGATAAACCAATCTTTCAGTCTGATTTTCTTTCCCTCGGTTATCCCTCTTGGTCTATGGGAAATTGGTACCTCCTTAATTTTTATTCCTCTTTTGGCTATCTTGGCGGTAACTTCAGGACAGAATTCAAAACCTTTGCATTTTAAATTTAGGCTTTTCAAGAGGTTAGCCTCGAAAACCTTGTAACAAGTTGGCTCATCGGTAATATGAATCCGATAGAGCAAATTGGCCAAAATGCTCAAAGTACGTCCCCCAAGATAGAAATACCAGCCTACCAGGGACTTTGGCTTTGAGCCTTGGCCCAGGATCCTGGAGCCATAAACAACGCTTGTCTCTCCCTTTATAATTGGCTCTATCAACATATCATACTCATTGGGGTTATATTCCAAATCTGCATCCTGAATGATAACAATATCCCCGCTTACATACTTTAACCCGGCGCGAATTGCTGCTCCCTTTCCACATTTTTGGAACCGGCTGATAAGCTTAATCTCATTATTACTGTCCTTTTGTTTGATAACTTCTTTTAAGATTTCCTTGGTTTTATCGGTAGAGCCATCCTCCACAATAATAATCTCTTTTTTTAAATTGACTGCCTTCACTCTATTAATAATTTCGGCAATTGTCCTTTCCTCATTGTAGACGGGAATGATAACAGAAATCTTCATCTATTGCGCCTCCAATTAATTATACCATTTAGCCCCCCACCAGCAATTGCCAAAACAAGAGGCATTATGGGAATTCTGTACCTTGGAATAGCAAAAAGAAGGCTATGGATAAAGGTAAAATAAAAAATCATTAAGAGAGAAATAAATACTTCTTTTCTCTTCTCTTTTAGGCAAAGGTATAATCCTAAAAGAAAGAAAAAGAGAAGAATATAGTGGAAAGTAAAGATGAAAGCCTTCTGCAAATTTTTTCCCTCTAAGACCCTTTTTCCTCCGGGAATCTGAAGCCAGAATCTACCCAATTTTTTTAGACATAATAAAGAATAAGCGCCGGGATTATTTTTGATATTCTTTATTCCTTCGCGAAAAAACTTTTTATCTGCATCAATCTGAGAAAGTCCCTTCACCAAATTTTCCTTATCAGAAAGGTCTCTCCAGTTATAATCTCCATCCCAAGGAAAATAACTTCCAACCCAAAGGTTAAAGCCTCCGCCGGTTGCTACGGGAATAAATTCTTTAAAAACAAGGTAATTTCTTATCGTCCAGGGAAGAATTGTTCCTGCCACTGTTAGAGAGAAAATTAACACGAAGATAAAATTCTCCAATCTTTTTCTGAAAAAGAGTAATAATCCCAGCAGAAGAAAAAGAGGGAAAAGCAAAGTAACCGGCCGGCAAAGGGTTGATAACCCCAAAAAAATGCCACCCGCTACCCAATCCTGTTTCTTTTTGCCTTTTAATGCCTTCATTAATAATATTACCGCGATTGTCAGCAAAAATGTAGCCAAGGTTTCGGTTAATATATAGGAATTTGAGGCAATAAGTGAAGGGTAAATGACAGCAGCACCTGTTCCCAAAGCAGCAGCTCTTCTATTTTTGAAAATCTCTTCTCCGATAAAATAGACAAATATGCAAATTATTGCACCTAAAATGGCTTGAATAATTCTTACTACCAAAAAGGAATGGCCAAAAATAAAGTAAATAGTAGCCAAAAAGGTTGGATATAAAGGAGCTCTATTCAAGTTGGCTGAGAATCCTAATCCATTAGCAATATGAAGCGCCATTTTATCATAATCAAGACTATCCGGGGCAGAAAGAGGGAAAAGAATAATAAAGACAAACCGGATAAGAAAAGCGGACAGAAAAATGAATATCAGGATTTTTCTCTTATTTACCACCAATCTCCTCATAGAGATTTAATGTTCTTTTAGCACATCTTTCCCAGGAGAAGAGTTTTGCCCTTTTTAAACCTTTATCCCTCATCTCCTCGGCCAATTCTTTATTACTTAAAACCTTCTCCATTAGCTTTGCCATTTCTTCTATATTATAGGGATTAACTGAGAGAGCTGCATCTCCTGCTACTTCAGGAAGGGAGGAGATATTGGAAGTAATTACCGGGGTGCCAGAAGCCATTGCTTCCAGAACGGGAAGACCAAACCCTTCATAAAGGCTGGGGTAGATAAAAAGGGAGGCGGAATTATAGTAAAGGGGTAAAAGTTCCTCAGGTACATAACCGGCGAAGAAAACCTCTTCCTCCAACCCCAACCTCTTCACTACCTTATAGATATTCTGGTACTCCTGGCTCTTCTCTCCCACGATTATTAATCTTTCCTTCCTTCCCTTCTCCTTAATCTTTTTACAGGCCCTAACAAGGTTAAGGATATTCTTCCTTTTCTTCAATGTTCCTACATAGAGGATGAAGGAATCCAAAATCTGATATTTTCTCCTGAAATCCTGTAAGTTTTCTTTCTCAATGGGATGATAGGAGGAATCAATACCTAAGTTAATTACCGCAATCTTTTCTGA
>DAOWFY010000051.1 GCA_030637775.1 bacterium
CTCGATATATGTGTCCTTTTCCGGAAGAATATGGGTAATTCCCAGAGCTTGTCCCCGGGGGATGATGGTAACCTTGTGTATTGGATTTGCCTCCGGCATAAACTTTTGTACCAAAGCATGGCCGGCCTCATGGTAGGCAATGATTTTCTTTTCCTTCTCACTGATCAGGAGGCTCTTTTTCTCCGTCCCCATCATTACCTTATCCTTGGCCTCCTCAAAATCATCCATCTCTACAGATTCCTTATTTTTTCTGGAGGCAAGGAGAGCCGCCTCATTAGCAAGAAGAGCTAAATCTGCTCCGGAGAGTCCGGGTGTGCCCCGGGCAACAATCTTAAGGTCAATTTTTGGATGAATCTTCATTTTTTTGGTATGGACTTTAAGAATCTGTTCCCTTTCCTTGATATCCGGCCAGGTCACCACCACCTGGCGATCAAACCTTCCCCGTCTTACCAGAGCCGGATCCAGGACATCGGGCCGGTTGGTTGCGGCCATTAAAATGACACCCTCCTCGGTAGAAAAGCCATCCATCTCCACAAGGAGTTGATTTAAGGTCTGCTCCCTTTCATCGTGACCACCGCCCAGGCCGGCAAATCTCTGTCGGCCTACGGCATCGATCTCATCAATAAAGACAATCGCCGGAGCCTTCTGCTTTGCCTGGCGGAAAAGGTCCCTTACACGGGCTGCTCCCACGCCAACGAACATCTCCACAAAGTCAGAGCCACTCATCGAAAGGAAAGGAACTCCCGCCTCACCACTGACCGCCTTGGCCAAAAGGGTTTTGCCGGTTCCCGGAGGTCCGATGAGCAGTACCCCTTTGGGAATTTTTCCACCCAGCCTCTGGAACTTCTTGGGGTCCTTTAAGAATTCGATGATTTCTTTTAACTCCTCCTTTGCCTCCTTTAATCCGGCCACATCGGCAAAGGTAATCTTTTCCTTGCTTTCCGATAAAGGCGTAACTCTGCTCTTGCCAAAGGAAAGTACCCGATCGCCACCTTTAGATACCTGACGGGCAATAAAGAACCAGAGAAGGCCAAAGATAAGCACGATGGGAAGGACAGAGTAAAGCAGATTCAACCAGACTCTGGACTCTTGTTGAGAATGGATTTTAATATGCGGTTTTGCTTTAAGAAATTCATAGACATTAGGGTCTTCGGTGTAAGTAGAGAATTTTCTTCCGTCCTTAAATTTACCGCTAATAAATTTTCCCGTAGCCTGGGTAGTGCCCTTAACCATCACCACCCCGCTAATCTCTCCACTTTCCACCCCCTGATAGAATTCACTATCACTAATTTTTTTCTGCGCCCCTTCTTGCATGGTGGAGAATTTAAGGAGAGTAAAGAGAAAAATTCCCAAAAGCAACCAGAAGATAATTCCTTTAGCAAAGTTACCCTTTAATTTTTCCGGTTTCTTCTTCTTTTCCATAAATCTTCCACCACTTTTAATGCACAATATTTACTGCACATTGTGCAGACATCCGAAATTACTGATTTATCCTGCCGGTATTCTCTGAATCTTTTTGGGTCAATACTCAGAAGTTCCTGTTTCTTCCAATTGCGAAGATTGCGATATTTTGAGATCTTCTCATCCCAATCTTTTGCTCCTCTGACCCCTTTGGCAATATCCCCAATATGCGCCGCAATCCTCGTGGCAATAACCCCCTCTCTGATATCCTGGAGGTCTGGAAGCCGAAGGTGCTCGGCGGGAGTGACAAAGCAGAGGAAGTCAGCCCCAAGAGCTGCCGCGATAGCTCCGCCAATGGCGGCGGTAATATGGTCATACCCCGGAGCAATATCGGTGACAAGAGGACCAAGAAGATAAAGGGGTAAATCCCCACACAGAGTTTTGGCCATCTTTACATTTGTCCCAACCTCATCGATGGGGATATGGCCCGGGCCTTCAATAAAAATGCTTACTCCATTTTCAATGGCATAACCTGCCTGTTCTGCGATGGTGGTTAATTCCTGAATCTGAGCCTTATCTGTAGAATCAGCAATAGAGCCGGGTCGCAGTCCATCTCCCAAACTTAAGGTAACATTATATTTTTTGGCAATCTTCACTATCTCGTCAAATGATTGGTGAAGGGGATTTTCTCTTTTATTGGCAATCATCCAGACGGCCAGAAATGAGCCGCCTCGACTGACAATATTGGTGAGTCTTCCCTCCCTTTTTATTGCCGCAAGCCCCTTTTGTGTTACCCCGGAATGGATGGTCATAAAGTCTACTCCATCGGCTGCCTGTTCCTCGATTATATCTAAAATTAAGTTCTTGTCCATTTTGGTAATCGTGCCATATCTTGAAGCGGCCTTTATCGCCACCTCATAAATGGGAACGGTACCTACCGGAACTTTAGAGTGTGCAATAATCTCTTTCCTGATTTTTTTTAAATCTCCTCCGGTAGATAAATCCATTATGGTATCGGCTCCGGCCTCTATTGCCACATTTAATTTCTTCAACTCTTCTTTTAAACTTCTTTTTTCTGAAGAGGTGCCAATATTAGCATTCACCTTGGTGGAAAGGGATTTCCCGATACCACAGAACCTTTTATTTTTCGTTTTTTTATTCTTGGGGATGGCGATCTTACCGGAAGCAAGAAACTCTTTTAGTTGATTAAGAGAAATCTCTTCCTCTCTGCTAATCTTTCTTAATATTGATAGAGGAATATTCATTGTTTAACCACGAATATTTAATCAATTAATGTTTTTGTTTTTGCCAATACTTCTTCTAAAACCTCATTTGTTAATTTACATATTAGCTTAGCTTTGCGTATTTTCCAATCAAGGCTCTTAATTTGATCAGAAAGTATAACACCTTTAATCATTAAGTTACCTGGAATTTTTACTTCAAATGGATAGCCTTTAATATGAGAAGTAACTGGACAAAATAAACCTAATCCAACTTTTTGATTGTATTGACGAGGAGATACGACTAAAGCAGGACGCCGACCAGCTTGTTCACGACCGGCTTGAGGGGTAAATTTTAACCAGACAATGTCGCCACGTGAAGGAATATAAGTTTGTAGCATTACCAAACCTCTTTACCAATATTTTGCCCGGTGTCAATTTCTTTATGAGTATTCTGAGGAGTTACTTGAGCAAGAAGAGCATCTAAATTAAATGATGGTTTTAGGGGCTTTATAACTAACTTCTTGCCCTCTACTTTTATATCAACTGAAGCTCCATTGCCTATCCTTGCTTCTTGGGCAAATATCTTGGGAATTCGTAACCCTAAACTATTTCCCCACTTTTGAATTTTTGTCTTCATATTAATCCTTATGCACAAATATGTATATATAAAGTATAAACACTGTTTTGTAATTTGTCAACTATTTTAATTTTGTTAATGTTATCTAACTTGTTTATATCCAAATAATCGCAGTCTTCTTAATTTCTTTCCTGGCTCCTTGCTTTCGGCGAGGGCAGAAATTACCGCCGCATAATTGGCACCAGCCTTAAAAACTTCTCTTATGTTTTCCTCATTTATCCCGCCGATAGCCACAATCGGTAAATTAACCTCTTTTTTTGCTCTTTTAATTAGCTCTAAACCTATTGGTTTCCTATCCTTTTTTATTCTTGTTGCAAAGATTGGTCCGATACTAATATAACTCAGATTCTCTTTTTTAGCAACCAATATATCATTTCTATTATGGCAGGAAATCCCAATTATCCTTCCCGGAAAAACTTTTTTCACCGCGCTAACCGGCAGATCATCCTCTCCCAAATGAATTCCATCGGCGGAAAGGGAAATAGCTAAATCAA
>DAOWFY010000037.1 GCA_030637775.1 bacterium
AACGGTGGTAAAATTAGAAATAATGCGGGAGAAATCTCCTGAGCTCTTAAAGTTTACTATTATTCGGGATATCATCAAGATTAAGTCGATTAAAAAGGCTCACCTTATTCCCGGTACGAAAATAGGCTATATCAGAATTGCGGAATTTCAAAAGCGAACGGCTAAGGACCTAAAAGCATCTCTGCAAAAATTAGAGGAGGAAGGATTAAAAGGTTTAATTCTTGATCTACGGAGTAATCCTGGCGGTTTACTTGATTCTGCCGTTGATGTCGCGGATGAATTACTCGAAAAAGGCAAGCTAATTGTCTATACGGAAGGCCGCGACCCAAAGCAAAGAAGGACATACCATAGCAGAAGAGCACCAATTTTACCGGAGGGAATTCCCTTAATCGTCTTAATAAATAAGGGAAGTGCCAGCGCCTCTGAGATTGTAGTTGGTGCTATTCACGATTGGAATAGAGGAACCATCTTAGGTACAGCGACCTTTGGAAAAGGTTCGGTTCAGAATGTCATCCCCCTTGCTGATGGCTCAGCATTGAAACTGACCATTGCTAAATATTATACCCCCAAGGGAATTTGTATTGAAAAAGAGGGGATTGAGCCGGAGATTGAGGTTAAAACCCCGGAAGAAGAAGAAAAAGATCTGCCATTAGAACGAGCAATCGAACTTTTAAAAGAAAAAATGTGATATGGCATATGGCCGAAAAAAGTCTCCTCCCCTTCTTATCCTCGCCCTTCTTCTTTCTATCCTCTGGTGCATTTTATTTCTGATTAAATCAATTCCCAAAAAAATCCCTCCTCCTGAAATTCCCAGACCGGAAATAGCCATTATTATTGATGATTTTGGCCATAGTGAAGAGGTGGCGCAAAAAATTTATAAAATCCCTGCTCCCATAACCCTCGCTATTCTTCCCTACCTTCCTTACTCCTGCCAGATTGCCAGAAGCGCAACAGCAAAGGGATACGAGGTGATGCTCCATCTCCCCATGGAACCTTTAGATCCGATGAATAATCCGGGAAAGGGAGCAATCTACACTAAAATGAGCCAGGAGGAAATTGTCTATCAAACAAGAGAAAATATCATTAATCTTCCTCCCGTAATTAAGGGAGTAAACAATCATATGGGTTCTCGGGCCACAGCCGATGAAAGGGTGATGAAAGCGATGCTGCAGGAACTAAAAAAACATAACCTCTACTATATTGACAGTGTTACCTTTAAGGATACCCTCGGTTTTACTATCGCCAGAGAATTGGGAGTAAGAACAGCAAGGCGGGATATCTTCCTTGATAATGAAAAGGATGCTGATTATATCAGAGCGCAAATAGAAAAATTGATGGCAAGAGCGCTCAAAGATAAAAAAGCTATTGGTATTGGACATGCCCATTCCCTGACCGTTGAAGTAATAAAAGAAATGATTCCCGAGATTGAGAAAAAAGGAATTAAACTTGTCTTTGCTTCAAAGATAGCGAAATGAATATTTTGGGGATAGAGACCTCCTGCGATGAAACGGCAGTGGCAATGGTAAAGGACGGGAAAAAGATTCTTTCTAATCTGATTGCCTCCCAGGATATGGTTCATCAGAGATTTGGCGGTATTGTTCCCGAACTTGCCTCCCGTGTCCATACCGAAATCATTGATTCCCTTTTTTTAAAAGCATTAAGAAAATCTAAAATAACCATCAGAGAAATTAACTTAATCGCGGTTACTGCCTTCCCTGGCCTAAAGGGTTCTCTCCTCATCGGAAACACCTTTGCCCGTTCTCTCGCCTTTGCCAACCATATTCCTCTCATTGAGGTGGACCATCTTCAGGCGCACCTGGCAGCTAATTTCTTACACCCTCCCCAACCCCTCCCTCAAGAAATTAAATTTCCTGCTATCGGTCTTGTTGTCTCCGGTGGTCATACTAATCTTTTCTATTTGGAGAATAGAGCAAAAATAAGACCTTTAGGAGAAACACTTGATGATGCTGCCGGGGAGGTATTTGATAAGGTAGCCAGGGTCCTCAATCTTGAATATCCCGGAGGTCCAGCCTTGGAAAGAGCAGCGGAGAAGGGCAATCCTTCTGCCATCAAATTCCCTCGTGCTTACCTGGGGAAGAAATCTCTGGATTTTAGTTTCAGTGGTGTGAAAACTTCGGTTATCTATTATGTGAAAAGGTATGGGCTCAACAATATTCCGGATATTGCTGCCGGTTTTCAAAAAGCGATGATTGAAGTTTTAGTAGAAAAGGTGAGGAGGGCGCTCCGTTTTAAAAAGGTAAAAACAGTTCTTCTTGGTGGGGGAGTAGTAAGCAATAAGGTCTTGCGGCAGGAGATGAGAAAATTAGCCCTCGCCGAAGGAATTAACCTTTTTATTCCTTCCCCAATTCTCTGCACCGACAATGCGGCCATGGTTGCTTCTCTCGGCTACTACCTCTATCAAAAGAACCTTTCCTAAAAATTATCCCACCTCGTAGGTGGGATAGAGTCCCCCTGTAATTCTTTCTTTGCGGCGAGATGCTGGGCATAGGTCTCGGAGAAGACATGGGTGCCATCCCCCTTAGAGACAAAGAAAAGAAATTCTGTTTTAACGGGAAAGATAGCCGCTTTCAGAGAGGCTTTCCCGGGGTTGCAAATGGGACCGGGAGGAAGCTCACGATTTAAATAAGTATTATAAGGAGATTTAAAGAGAAGGTCTTCATCCGATAAACGCGCTTTATGTTTGCCAAGAGCATACTCCACAGTAGCGCAGGATTCCAATGGTAAGCGCTTTCTTAATCTATTATAGAGAACAGAAGCGATAATGGGTCTCTCCCGATTCACTTGGGCTTCCTTTTCAATAATTGAGGCAAGAATAACAATATCTTTTAAGGAAGTTTCCTCCAATTCCTTTTGATAAGGAGCAATTACCTCTTTAAACTTTTCCTGCATCATATAGATAATTCCTTCAACGCTTATCTGGGATGGGATAGTATATCTTGCCGGAAAGAGAAAACCCTCCAGTTCTTTTTCTTTCACTATCTTTAGAAACTCTTCTGAAAAACAGAGTTTCTTTTCTGCCAGGAGGTTGGCAATCTTGGCAGATGTGAGACCTTCGGGGATGGTAAGGGTGATTATGGCTACCTCTCCCTTCACCAATTTTCTGATAACAGCAAAAGGGGTGGACCAGCTTCTTAATTCGTAGAGGCCAGCCTGCAGTCTTCTGTCTGCTCTGGTTAATTTCAATATGAGAAGAAAGATTTTTTTGCTTTTGATTATTTCTTCTTCCTTGAGTAAAGAGGCAATTGCTTTTGAGCTTATTGCTGGCTTAATCCGGATAATTTTAACTTCAGAGAATTTTTTACTCCCCATAAAAAAGAGGAGAGGGGGGACTACCAATAAAAAAAGAACGATAATAACGAAAAGGGAAATTTTCTTCATAGACTTCGGCGGAGAAGATCGAGGGCAGATATTGCAGCCCTCTGTTTGATGTCCTGACGTTTTCCCACAAAATGATACTCCTTTACTATTTTCACTCTTTTTTTGGGATATACCAGTCCCACAAAGAGAAGACCCACGGGCTTTTCCTTTGTTCCTCCGGAAGGTCCAGTGATCCCGGTGAGAGAGAGTCCAGTATCCGCTTTTGTTGATTTTCTCGCTCCTTCTGCCATCGCTAAAGCAACCTCTCGGCTTACCGCACCATATTTTCTTAGATAAGTTTTAGGAACCTTAAGGACCTTCTTTTTCACATTATTGCTATAGGCAACGATGGAGCCCTGAAAATAGTGGGAGCTACCGGGAATATTGGTGATGAGATTACCCAATAATCCTCCGGTACAGGATTCAGCAAGACCCAATTTCAATTTCTTTTTTAATAAGAGATTGCCGACTATCTTCTCCAGTTCCCCATCCTTTTCGCTGAAGAGGTTTTCGCCTAAGGCTTTTCTTATTTCCTCTTTGATCAAGGAAACTTGTTCATTTATCCTTTCCCCCTTTCCCCTGATTTTTAATTTAACCTCGATAATAGAGAGATGAACCAAAATGGCAAATTCTATTTCCTCCTGCCTACCGGCAGGCAGGCCTTTTTTCTGATATTTTTCGATGATGGGTTCAACCTTCTCGGCAACCGAGGACTCAGGAAGTCCGGCAACCCAGAAGGAAATAGTTCTTAATGAACCTTTAGAGTATCTTTTTAAGTAAGGTAAAACTTTTTTTATAAACATCGGCTGAAGCTCCCTTGGTGGTCCAGGAAGTAAAATTAAAACTTTTCTTTTTCCATCTTTTTTCGTCTCGATTATCATTCCGGGAGCAGTTCCAACATCGTTAGGAACTACAGTTGCTCCTTCAATAATATAGGCCTGCTTCCGATCAACCTCAGGCATTGAGAGATGGCGCTTCTGGAAATGCTCTCTCATCTTCTTTAATATTGCTGACCGAAAAATCAGCCTTCTTCTTAAGGCTTCGCTGACCGCCTCTCGGGTGAGGTCATCAAACGTTGGACCCAAGCCTCCCGTAGTGATAACAATCTCTGCTCTTTTTAGAGATTCCCTTAGGAGAGAAATCATTTTCTTCTTCTCGTCACCAATGGTGCTCTCCCGGGATAGTTCTAACCCGATCTTGCCAAGATGCTCTCCGATAAAGGAACTATCCGAATTCAGTTTTCCTCCAAGAAGTTCGGTGCCAATTGAAATAAGTTCTATCTGCATAGTTAATAATACTATCATATCTATTTCATCTTGACAATTTACTTCTTTCAGATTACAATAATAAATCACGACACTAAACTATACGCTATCTTTAGTAGTAATATACGTAATTAGTCTTTCAGATTAAGCATATAGTAACATAATGAAGGCTTTAGCCTTGGCTGGGGGATTAGGGACAAGACTGAGACCATTGACTCTCACTACTCCCAAGCCAATACTTCCTTTAGTGAACAGACCCCTCCTGCTCTATCAGATCGAGTTATTTAAGAAATGTGGAGTTAAAGAGATTATTCTTTCCGTCTCCTATCTACCAGAGCAAATTTCTCATTGCTTCGGAGACGGTAGAAAATATGGGATAAAAATCACCTATGTCAATGAGTTAAAACCATTAGGGACAGGAGGAGCAGTAAAAAATAGCGAGGAATTTATTAAGGGAAGAACCTTTATCTCTAATGGTGATATCATTGCCAACATTGACTTGAAAGATATGCTTGCTTTTCACCAAAGGCAGGAGAGTGACCTCACGATTGCTCTTTTTCGGGTGGCTGACCCTACTGCCTATGGATTGGTGAAAACCGATAAAGACGGCAGAATCCTCCATTTCCTGGAGAAACCAAAGCCTTCGGAGATAACTACCGATACAATCAATGCTGGCTTCTATCTC
>DAOWFY010000096.1 GCA_030637775.1 bacterium
ACGACTGAAGCGTAAAGCGAAAGGAGGAGACATTATGGGTTTAGTAGTTTTTTTAGTGGTCGTGGCGATTATCATCCTGGCTAATGCCGTCAGGATTGTAACCGAGTATGAAAGGGGCGTAATCTTCAGGTTAGGTCGCCTAATTGGGGCGAAGGGACCGGGACTTTTCTTTCTTATTCCCCTTGTTGACCGGATGGTAAGGGTAAGCTTGAGAACGGTCACCTTTGATGTTCAGCCCCAGGAAATAATGACCAAGGACAATGTGCCGGCGAAGGTTAATGCCGTTGTTTATTTCCGGGTGCTTGACCCTACCAAGGCGATTGTGGAGGTGGAGAATTATCAGTTGGCCACGATGCAGATTGCTCAGACGACATTGCGGGGGGTGATTGGTCAGTCGGAACTTGATGAGTTGCTTTCTGAAAGGGAGAAGATCAATCAGAAACTGCAGCAGATTATCGATGAGCAAACAGACCCCTGGGGAATTAAGGTGAGTGTGGTGGAAGTAAAGGAGGTAGAACTTCCCGAGACGATGAAGAGATCAATGGCAAGGCAGGCAGAGGTAGAGAGGGAAAGAAGAGCAAAGGTTATCAATGCCCAGGGCGAATATCAGGCATCCGAGAAACTTGCGGCTGCGGCCAAGATTCTCTCCCAGTTCCCGGAGGCGATTCAATTAAGATATCTGCAGACAGCCAATGACATTGCTGCCGAGAAGAATTCCACCATCGTTTTCCCTATTCCGATTGATCTTTTGGGTGCAATAAAAAAATTCGCTAAAACTGAGGAAAAACCAAAGGAAAAATAATTTTTTAACCTGTGAAGCAGTTTAAGAAAGTCTGCATTGTTGGAGTAGGGCTTATCGGAGGTTCTCTTGCTCTTGCCTTAAAGAAGGCAGGTATTGCAAGAACGATTGTGGGGGTTGGACACAGAAATCTCTCCCTTAAAAAAGCGATAGAATTAGGGGCGATTGATAAGGGTTTTCTTGAATTTAGAAAGGGAATAAGCCGAGCAGATTTAGTTGTTTTGGCTACCCCGGTAGCGACAATTTTAAAGTATCTTGAACGAGATTTTTCTTCTTTAGAGGAAGGTGCGCTCATCACCGATACCGGCAGCACTAAAAAGGAGATTGTAAAAAGAGCAGAGCTTTCTCTTCCACCCTCCCTTTGTTTTGTTGGCGGTCATCCCATTGCCGGTTCAGAGAAGAGAGGGGTAGAGGCGGCAGCGGCCAATCTTTTTAAGGAGAAAATAGTTGTCCTGGCAAGAACAAGTAGAACAAAACAAAGAGCACTGCAGATGATAAAGGAACTCTGGGAAAGTGTCGGGGCAAAACCAGAAATCCTTTCTCCAGAGCAGCATGACCGAATCGTTGCCTACTTTAGCCATCTTCCCCATTTGACCGCCGTGGCTTTAGTGAAAACGGTAAAAGAGTCCTTAAGGGGAGGGAATCTCTCCTTCGCTGGCTCCGGTTTTAAGGATACAACCAGGATTGCTGCCGGCGCTCCGCATCTGTGGCGTGATATCTTCAGCGCAAACGCCGATGAGATTCTTTCTGCTCTGCTTAATTTTAAAAAGTCCTTAAACGCTATCGAAAAGTTAATTAAGAGAAAAGATTGGGAAGAACTAAAAAATCAATTACAGGGGGTAAAGCATTTCCGCGAGCAGATATAAGGGCAGTAGCCCTTTTATCCGGCGGGTTAGACAGTGTCCTGGCTTTAAAAATTGTTCTTTGTCAAGGGATAAAGGTAAAAGGGGTAAATTTTATCACTCCCTTTCTTAAAGAACAGCAGAAGATAATAATAGAGCAGGCAGGAGAACTTGGAATTCCTCTGATGACGATGAGCTTAAATAAAAATTATTTAGATTTGGTTCGAAGGCCAAAATATGGTTATGGAAAATGGTTTAATCCCTGCATTGATTGCCGGATTCTGATGCTTAAAAAAGCAAAATCTTTACTAAAAGAAAAAGATTCTTTTATTGTTACGGGAGAGGTTCTGGGCCAGAGGCCCAGTTCACAATATAAGGATGCTCTTTTAATCATTGAGAAGGAGGCGGGGCTTTCCGGCAGGGTTCTGCGACCTCTCTCGGCAAGACTTCTCCCTCCGACAATTCCGGAGAAAGAAGGGTTAATCAAGCGGGAGAAATTATTGGATATTTCCGGCAGAAGCAGAAGACGGCAATTGGAATTAGCAAAAGAATTTGGCATAAGCAAATACCTTTCTCCCGCCGGAGGATGTTTACTTACGGAAAAGGAATTCTCCCGGAGGCTTAGTGACCTTTTTGAGCATAAGAAAAGGATAGAAACCTCTGATGTGGAGCTTCTTAAGGTTGGTCGCCATTTCCGTCTCTCCCCGAAAACTAAACTTATTGTGGGTAGAGACGAAAGGGAGAATAAAATTCTTCTTGGAGCATCACATCCTGAGCGAAGTCGAAGGAACTATTTTCTTCTGGAAGCAAATGATGTCGCCGGCCCAATAGGTGTTTTAGAAAACAGGGACAAAGATTTAATCCCTTTGGCGGCAAGAATCATCGCCCGCTATAGTGATGCAAAAGATTCTTCTCTTGTATCGGTAAACTACTGGAATAATCTTAACAAAAGTGCGGTCGTTGTAAAACCCTTGAAGAACATTGGAAATTTGAAGAGTTTAAGGATTGGTAGCGTATCATGAAGACAATTGCTGAAATCAACGAAAAGATCAAAAAAGGGAAGGTTGTCGTAACCACGGCCGAGGAAATTATTGATCTGGCTAACGAGAAAGGAATAAAGAAGGCGGCAAAGG
>DAOWFY010000055.1 GCA_030637775.1 bacterium
ACAGAGTCTCCTATCCCGACGAAAGGTTGGTTGATTGCTCCCGTATGTTGAAGAAGGGGGATGATAACTTTCTGGGGTATAGGTAGATTTTTGATGGGTGAGTTTTTTGAGAGGTATTTAAAATTAGGGGGGTGAACTCCTCCCCTAAATCTTTGAAATGCCATTTTTCAGGCTCCAAATTTCTTCAGGCGAAGAGCATTTGCCAGCATCAGAGCCATTGCTTCGGTAGCGGGAAATTTGCCTAAACTTCCCTGGCAGCAGGCTCTCTCTGAAAAACAAGGGAGGTTATCCGGTAAACAATTTTTGGAAATGAGGAGGAAAGGGCTGGGATGCCAGGAATGGGATTTAAGAAGAGAGGGGGTAGAATGGTCAGCAGTCACGACAAAAACATCCGGTTTCAGAGCTTCTATCTCCGGGATAAAGGTATCCACCTCTTCAACGATAGAGACCTTTTTCTCAAAAGCGCCATCCTCCCCAAAACTGTCACTCTTCTTAATATGAATGTAGAAAAAATCGTAATTTTGAAAATTCTCTTTTAAGGCTTTAATTTCATCTTTGATCCTCTCTCCGGTAGAGAGAATATCCATTCCCACGAGCCTTGCCAATCCACGATACATTGGATAGGTGGCGATACAGGCACTATGTAGGAGATACTTTTCTTGGAAGGAAGGAAGATGAGGAATTTTTGCGATTCCCCGCAGAAGAATGGTATTAGCAGGAATTTTTCCTTTTAAAACTTCATTTATTTTTTTGGTAAGTTTATTGATGGAATTGGCCGTTTGAGTTGCCTCTTTTGTTAAAGGAATTGCCTCTTTTATTTTCTCTCCTTCTTTCTGGGGGTCGGTATCGGAAATTCCCTCTGCTAAATCTTTACCTTTAAGGAGAAGAGCGCAGCGATGCTCTTTTACGGGTTTAAAGAATACTTTAATGTCTCCTAAAGAAGGGATCTTTTTTTGTAAAAGATCGCAGAGTTCTTTATTTCTTTCCGTACTGATTCTTCCCGCACGCCGATCGAGAATTATTCCCTTCTTGTCCATTTGGGCAAAATTCCCTCTGGCGGCAAGCTCGGTAGATTCTAATTTCAATCCAATCCCTAAAGCCTCCAGGACCCCTCTTCCAATCAGATATTTTATTGGGTCATAACCAAAGAGGGACAAATGTGCAGGACCGGAGCCGGGAGTGATGCCAGAAGCAACTGCTTCACTTAAACCGCAACTTCCGATAGAGGCTAACCGGTCAAGGTTTGGGGTTTTGGCCGCTTCCAATTCCGTTTTTCCTTTAATCGGGAGCCCTCCCAGACCATCAATAACTAAAAGCACAATCTTGGAATTATTTTTCTGAATCAAATCTTTGAGAATGGAGTTTTTCATTTTTTGCTATTTAAGTTTTTATAGTTTATAATTTAAATCCAAAAAAGTCAATGCTATATGTAGTAGCCACCCCGATTGGAAATTTAGAGGATATTACCTTAAGAGCGTTAAAGGTACTGAAAGAGGTGGATCTTATTGCTGCCGAAGATACCAGGGAGACAAGAAAACTCCTCTTTAAATATAACGTCAAAAGACCTCTGATCAGTTACTATCGGGATAATGAAAGGGAAAGAGCAAATAAACTTCTTAAATTGCTTAAAGAGGGTAAAAAAATTGCTTTGGTTTCTGACCGGGGAACGCCAGGAATCTCTGATCCTGCCTACCTCTTAGTAAAGTTGGCCAGAGAGGTGGGGATTCCGGTTGTTCCTATTCCTGGTGCCTGCGGTATTGTCGCCGCTTTATCGGTTTGCGGACTTCCCACTACAAACTTCACCTTTCTTGGATTTTTGCCAAGGAAAAGGGGAAAAAGGAGAAAGCTTCTTGAGGAACTTTCTCGACGTTCCGAGACACTTGTTTTCTATGAATCACCATATCGGATTCTTTCTCTTCTCAAAGAACTCCGGGAAATTTTTGGAGAAAGAAGAGTGACTATCTGCAGAGAACTAACGAAGAAATTTGAGGAGGTTATTTGTGGCTCTATCTCAGAATTGAGTGATATTTTCCAGGAGAAAAGGCCGAGGGGAGAGTTTATCATTATTGTGGAGAAATGCTTAGATTCTTAAGAAAAAAGAAGAATTTAAAGCGAGTTTACTGGATTTTGGCCATCTTGATTATACCGAGTTTCATCTGGTGGGGTGTAGGTGGTAGCATCGGTAGACAGGAAAGAGGGTTGGTCGCGAAGGTAAACAGGACTCCAATTACGAAAAGAGATTACTATACTACTTTAGAGAGGTTAAATCGTAATTATCGAGTTCTTCTTGGCGATAAATTTTCTGAGGAGATGGCGAAGAAACTAAATTTAGAAAAAAAGGCTTTGGATATGCTTATTAGGGAAAAGCTTCTTTCTCAGGAGATAAGGAGACAGAAAATCCGGGTGAAGGATAGCGAGGTCTCAACCCAGATTAAGAGGGATCCTACCTTCCTGGATAAGGAGGGCAAATTTGACGCGGAGAAATTCAGGAGGATCGTAGAAAGGATTCCGGCTAACGAATTGAGGCAAGTGGAAGAGGAAGTGAAGAAATCTTTGCTCTTGCAAAAATTGGAAGAAAGGGTTCTTTCCTCTCTTAATATTGAAGTTACCGATAAAGAAATCACCGATTATAGAAAAGCAAATAAGGTTGAGAAGAAAGTGGATGAAAAAATTATTCGCCAGATTCTCCTTTTTCAAAAGAGCCAAAAGGCTCTTGATGAGTGGTATAAAAATCTGAAGGCGGAGGCAAAGATAAAGGTATGGCTATCTGAGGAGGGAGAAGGTGGCTGAAATTGCTCCCTTTAAGGGAATCTTTTATAACACTAAAATTATTAATTTAAAGGATGTAGTTACTCCTCCCTATGATGTTATCAGCCTTTCGCAGAGAGAGAGGTTTTATCAAAAGAGCCCCTACAATATTATCCGCATTATCCTCGGGAAAGAAAAGAATAAGTACATCCAGGCAAGGAGATGCTTTATTGCCTGGCAGAGAGATAGAATCCTCTGTCAGGACAAGAATGAAGCAATTTATCTCTACCAACAGAGATTTAGAATAAAAGGAGAGAGAAAAGAGCGCTTTGCTTTTTTGGCACTTCTAAAACTGGAAAACTTAAAAACCGGTTCCATCCTTCCTCATGAAAGGACATTTCTTCAATGTAGAAAGGACCGGTATAAACTTCTTGCACGTTGCCTGGCAAATTTTTCTCCAATTTTCTTACTTTACCAGGATCCAGAAAAGAGGATTGAAACTGAATTAAAAAAGGAAACTAAAAAGATTTCCCTTCTTGAGTTTAAGGATGGAGAGGAAGTTACCCACAAGATCTGGCGCCTGACCGAAAAGAACAAAATAAGAAAATTAATTTCCTTAATGAACCGCGAGAAAATCTATATTGCCGATGGGCACCATCGGTATTTAAGTGCTCTTCTTTTTCATCAAAGGAATCAAAAAAGGAGTTCTTCCTTTGTCCTTGCCTATTTTACCAACATATTTTCACCTTCCCTCTCTATTCTTCCTGTCCATCGGCTTATTATTCCCGGGAAGAGAAATTTCGGAGAGATAAGAGCAGAAATGGGAAAGTTTTTTGAAATAAAGAAAGCAAGCAAGGAAATGATGTTTAAGCAACTGCAATCCTCTTCTCCTCGACACAGTTTTGGGCTCTATTTAGGAGAGAGAAAATTCTTTCTTCTTATCCTCAAGGATGAGAAGGTTATCGAAAACTTTATTAGCAAAGAAAAAGCAACTAAATATTTGGATGTTGCAATTGCCCATAAACTTTTGATTGAGCATCTTTTTAAAAGCAATGAAATTCTTTACTCTAAGGACGAGGAACTTCTTATTAAAAGAGTTGATCAGGAAAAGGGAAAGAGCGTTGCTGTTTTTCTTAATTCCGTCAAGAGCGCTGAGTTGATAGATGTCTGTGGGAGAAGGAAGATTCTTCCTCCTAAATCAACTTACTTTTACCCAAAGATTCCCGCCGGCCTCCTTATCTATCGGTTTGACTAATAAAGAAAAATAGGGTAGAATAAAAACTATGAGCAGGGGAGAAAAGGCAATACTTGTTAGCAGTTTCCTTTTATTAATCATTCTTCTGGGAATTCTTTTGGTTTTACAGAAGGGATTATTTCCTCCCCAGAAAAGAACAGTCAATCTTTACTTTTCTGCCCATAAAAAAGGGACATATTATCTTCAACCTGTATCCAGGCAGATTGAGGCAAGGAAGAAATTTCCCGTAAGGAAAACCTTAAAGATGTTGTTTGCTGGTCCCGCTTCAGAGGAGAAAAGCCGTGGACTCTCTTCCAACATTCCTCCCGGCACGAAACTGCTTAATCTAGAGATAAAGGACAACATCGCCTATCTTGATTTTCCTGAAGAGATAGAATCTGGAGGTGGTACAAGCAGTATGGAGGGAAGATTACGAGAAATAGTTTATACAGCAACCCAATTCCCGGAGATAGAAAAGGTATGTTTTCTCATCAATGGCAAGAAGGTAGAGGTCTTTTCTGGCGAAGGAATTACCGAAGTGGAGAAACCTTTAGGACGAGAGGATTTATCCATCATTTATTAAGATGAAGAAAAATATTCATCCCGATTATAAAGAGACAACAATTACCTGTGCCTGCGGTAATGTCATTCATACCAGATCAACCAAACAGAATATAAGAGTGGAAATTTGTTCCGCTTGCCATCCCTTTTTTACCGGAAAAGAGAAGTTTGTTGACAGTGCGGGACGTGTGGAGAAGTTTAGAAAAAAATATGGAAAGAGCAAATAATAGAGATAGCCGTAATGCCATTATCGAGATTAGGGCAGGAGTGGGTGGAGAGGAGGCTGCCCTATTTGGAAAGGACCTCTTTCGAATGTATGCTAAGTACAGCGAGAAAAGAGGACATAAATTAGAGATTTTTAATACCTCTTTTTCGGCAAAGGGAGGTTTTAAGGAGATTGTCTTTTTAGTTAAGGGGATGGGCGCTTATCGTCAGTTTAAATATGAGGCTGGTATCCATCGGGTACAACGAATCCCTAAAACTGAAAGCAGTGGTCGGATTCACACCTCAGCTGCCACGGTGGCGGTCTTTCCCGAGGTTGAGGAAAGAGAATTTAAAATTGATTCCAAGGATATCCGCATTGATACCTTCTGCTCCTCTGGTCATGGAGGCCAATCTGTAAATACCGCTTATTCTGCGGTAAGGATTACTCACTTACCTTCCGGAATTGTTGTCAGTTGCCAGAACGAGAGAAGCCAACTTCAGAATAAACACCGGGCCCTGGTGGTCTTAAGAACAAGGTTGCAGGCAAAAAGGGAAGAGGAGGAAAGGGCAAAGGTATCTCAGGAGAGGAAATATCAGATTGGTAAGGGTGACCGTAGCGAGAAGATTCGTACCTACAATTTTCCTCAGAATCGGGTCACCGACCACAGGATTAGTCTTTCCTTACATAAATTAGATCGAATTCTCGCAGGAGATTTAGAGCCATTGGTACAAACCTTAAGAAAAAAACTTAGCAAGGAGGTGATAAAGGTATAATGGAGGAGAAGAAAAAGGAAAAACTTGATTTGGGATCAACCAGTTGTGGAATGAAGGCAGAATTGGCTGCTGCTCTTTCTTATGTTCTTGGTTTTGTCACCGGGATTATCTTCTTTATTATCGAGAAGAAAAATAAGTTTGTCCGCTTCCATGCGATGCAGTCGATCATTCTTTTTGCTTCCATCCTTGTACTGCAGGTTATCTTCATTCCGATTTTGTGGATTCCTGTCATTGGTTGGCTTCCCTTGATAGCCGGGTTTATTCTCTGGATTATCCTGTTGATTAAGGCATCCCAGGGTGTCTACTTTAAGCTACCCGGGATTGGGAATATTGCCGAGAAGAATGCCGCCGTCAAGCAGTAGGCAGAGGGAAGTTGGTAATGCCTTAAAGTTTGGACTGCAATTTCTGAAGGAAAAAGGAATAGCCGAGCCCAGGATAAATGCAGAGGCCCTTTTAGCTTATGTAATAGGAAAGGAGAGGTTTGCTCTTTACATCAATGAAAGGAAGCCACTGAAACCCTGGGAGTGGAACTCATACGAGCATCTTTTGGAAAGGAGAGGAGAATTTGTTCCTCTCCAATATTTATTAGGCTCGGTAAATTTTTTTGGTTTTGATTTTTTAGTTGATAAGAGAGTTCTTATTCCCAGGCCTGAGACCGAGATCTTAGTAGAGTTAGCCCTGTTAAAGCTAAAGAAGTTTAAGGGAAGGGTTAAAATCTTAGATTTGGGTACCGGTTGTGGGAATATTGCTCTCTCCTTAGCAAAATTAACAAAAGCAGAAATTTATGCCATTGATATTTCAGAGAACGCTCTAGCAGTTGCCAAGGAAAATAGTCAACGACTTAGAATTATAGAAAAAAGGGTTCATTTTCTCCAAGGCGACTGTTTTGAACCCTTAAAGAATAGGGAGATTACTTTTCAGTTGATCTGTTCATCTCCTCCCTATCTTCCTACAGGTCAGTTAGCGGTACTTTCTGAAGAGATTAAATTTGAACCTGAGGTTGCTCTTGATGGTGGAAAAGATGGACTTGATTTTTTTAGAAGGATTATCAAGG
>DAOWFY010000151.1 GCA_030637775.1 bacterium
ATGAAGCCTGGCAAGATATAAGAGAAGTACTGGCAGATTATCAACCAGATTTGGTAGGGATAACAGCAATAACCACCAAGTTCGGTTCGGTCTTGAAAACCGCTGAAATTGTTAAAGAGTACGATGTCCGCTGCCCTGTGATTGTAGGAGGACCGCACCCAACCTTTTTACCCGAGCAAACGCTAAAGAGTAAAGATATTGATATCATCGTGAGGGGAGAAGGAGAGAAAACATTTTTGGAACTTGTCCAGGCAATAGAAAATAAGGGTCATTTAGAAAAGATAAAAGGGATATCTTTTAAGCAAGATGGAGGTATTATTCACAATTCTCCAAGAGATTTCATTAAGGATTTGGATGAAATTACTTTCCCTGCTCGTGACCTTCTGATGAAGCAAAAAAATTATACCTCGGAAGATATGGGAGCGATGATGACCTCCCGGGGGTGTCCCTTCAATTGCACTTATTGTTGCCATATGTGGCAAAGGAAGGTGAGAAACCGTTCTATTAATAATGTCATTGCGGAAATCAAAGAGGTGAAAGAAAAATATGGCACAAGGCAGTTTGAATTTAAGGACGACACCTTTACTTTAAGTAAGAAAAGGACAACGGAACTATGTAAGAGGATAATTGCGGAAAGGTTAAGAATTAATTGGGGCTGTACCACCAGAGCAGACCTCTTAGATGATGAATTGGTAAAGATGATGAAGAAAGCAGGATGCAATATAATCAAATTGGGGATTGAAACCGGCAGTGAGAGGATTTTAAAGGAGACCAAGAAAGGAGTAACCTTCCAGCAGATGAGAGAGGCAGCGAAATTATTAAATAGGGAAGGCATTTTCTGGAGTGGTTATTTTATGGCAGGGCTTCCTACCGAAACTGAAGAGGAGATTAAAAAAACCTCTGAGTTTATGGAGGAATTGAATCCATATTATGCTGGGTTAGGAGTTTATAACCCTTTCCCGGAGACTGAACTTTTCCAAGAGGGGGTAGAATTAGGTTTACTTCATCAAGAGGTTGAAATAACCCATTTTCTAAATACCAACCCCAAGGACTATTTTTTTGTCAATCCAAATAAAAGGGTAGTAAATATCAAGAAAGAAAAATCTGATGAGTTAGTTGCTTTGATGATGAAACAGTTCCATCGGCATAATACGAAGATAAAGAATATAATGCGGCGTGGTTGGGCAAGAAGGTTTGTGTATATCCAGGATCCCAAATTGATGTTAAGCGATATCAAAAAGGCTTTAAGATGGTGGCTGTGAAAACTCTATTACTAAATCCACCTCCAGAAAAAGTTACTGAACCATATGATGCCCCTGATTATCCTCATATTGGACTCGGCTATCTGACTTCTTACCTGCGCAGTAAAAATTGCCCAATAATGGTTCTTGATGCAAAATTAGAGAAAATAAGCGTTTTGGATACCCTTGAGAAAATTAGCAGTATTAAACCGGATATTGTAGGGTTAACCGCCTATACTCAAGAAATTGTCCATGTGGCTCATCTTGCCAAAGAAATAAAGGATAAGCTTCCTCGCACTTATATTGTTATTGGTGGCATTCATGCTACAGTCCTGCCATTGAAAACACTTCAGGAATTTTCATCCTTTGACTTCATAATTTTTGGAGAGGGGGAAATTACCCTTTATGAACTTGTTGAGGCTTTACGGAAGAATGAACCCCTTGATGGGATAAAGGGTTTAGGCTTTCGGCGAAAGGGACAAATACATATCAATGAGCGGCGGGAATGGAATTTAGAATTGGATAAACTGCCCTTTCCCGCCTGGGATTTATTCCCCAGAGCAGAACTTTATCCTATTATTACCTCCCGAGGATGTCCTTTTAAGTGCATATTCTGCACCAGACCTTATGGAAATAAGGTTCGCGGAAGGTCACCCGAGAATGTAGTAGCAGAATTTAAAGAACTTATTACCAAGTATAAGGCTAAAAATATCGTATTCTGGGATGAGACATTTGCAGTAAAGAGAGGGAGGGCGATGAAGATAGCCGACATGCTTATTGCAGAGGGTATTGGCGATTATGTGAGATGGGATATGCATTCAAGGGTAGATGTAGTGGATTACGACCTTTTAAAGAGGTTAAAAGAAGCCGGGATGACTCATGTTGGGTTTGGTGTTGAGAGCGGAAATGTAGAAATATTGAAAAGAAGCAAAAAAGGAATCACATTAAAACAGGCCAAAAATGCGGTTAGGTCGGCAAAGAAGTTAGGTTTGGGAACAAGTAGTTATTTTATTTTAGGTTTTCCCTATGAGACGAAGAAAACGGCATGGGACACCATCAATTTTGCCAGGAAATTAAATACCGATTCCGTCTCTATCGCGATAATGATTCCTTTTCCCAAGACAGAAATAGCCGAGATGGTTGAGAAGGAAGAAGGAGGGTATAAACAGATTTCCTATAATTGGTCCGATTACAACAAACAGACGGGTGCGGTGGTTGAACTAAAAGATATGAGCCGACGAACATTGGTATTCTTTCAGGTCACCGGTTATTTAATTTGTTATATTTGTAATTTACGCTTTGGCGTTCTTGCCAAGATAATTAAATCAAGATTTAAACAGGTCTTAATTTTGGTTCGCAACCTTTTTCGAGGATGATAAAAATAGTTTTAGTCACTGCCTATTTTCCACCAGATACCGGTTCAGCTGCTCATCTCTTTTATGAACTGGGCCAAGCCTTAATCAAAAGAGACTATGAAGTAATTGTAATCACCATTTTTCCTTCCTATCATCCGCAAGGAGATCTCAATCGTTATCAAGGAAGGCGATGGATGACGGAAAAAATTGATGGTATAAGGGTTATAAGAACTGCTGCGCCGCGACTTCCGGTAAATATTCCCTTAGCTCGGGGTATATGGCAATTTGTCGTTGCTTTTCTTCTTTTTATTGTGGGAATGAAGCTTCCAAAATCTGATATCTCTATTGTTTATTCACCACCTCTACCCTTTGCTTTAACAGCTTACGGGCTTAATAAATTTAAAA
>DAOWFY010000168.1 GCA_030637775.1 bacterium
CACGGGAAGCAAAAGGAGAAATTATCCTTTTCACCGATGCCGACTGTGTCGCTGATGCCGACTGGATAAAGGAGATGGTAAGACCATTTGCCAATCCCGAGGTTATTGGTGTAAAAGGAGCATACAAAAACAGAGAGGAACGGCTAATCGCTCGTCTGGCTCAGGTAGAATTCGAAGAAAGATACCGACTCTTAGAAAAGAATAGAGAGGGGATAGATATGGTTGATACTTACTCTGGAGGTTTTCGACGAGACATCTTCCTTAAGATGGGAGGTTTTGATACCTCCTTTTCGGTAGCGAATAATGAAGACACAGAATTTTCTTATCGGCTTTTTTTTCAGAATTATAAGTTAGTCTTTAATCGCAGAGCGATTGTCTACCATTTAGGTCATCCCAAAACCCTCATTCAGTATTTAAGATTAAAATTTGGTCGGGGTTACTGGAGGATGGTTGTTTATAAACGTTTTCCCAAAAAAATGGGTAAGGATTCCTATACTCCGCAAATAATGAAATTGCAGGTACTGCTCTTTTATCTTTTTATCTTAAGCGGCTTCTCAATAACAATTGTTCCGGCAGCAGGTTATTTTCTGCTTTTTACGGCGGTGCTCTTCTTGACCAGCACAATTCCATTTTTTCTTCTATCCCTTAAAGAAGGACTGTTGCTGGGACTGGCCTCACCCCTATTTCTAACAGCAAGAGCCGCTTCCTTGGGGGCAGGGGCAATTATCGGTCTATTTCATCGCCGGAGAAAGATTTTATGAATCGAAAACAGAGCTTTTTTTCATGGAGAGCAACTCCGAAATTACAAACTGTATGCCAAATAGCTGTGGATTATATTTTAGTCTTTTTTATTTTCTCTGCTGCTATTAAATTCTCTTCCGCCCTGCATTTAAACAGTCTATCTGCTTTAACATTGGTCATCTTCTGGTTGGTTGGTCTTTATAAAAAGCAGAGAAGCATTATGAATATATTGGAAATGCAAAAGCTCTGCCGGGGAGTCCTTTTTGTTTTCTTTATTTTAATGCTATCTTCCCTTCTAAAATTTGATTTCCTCAAACCTCTTTCGGTTGTTAAGACCTGTATTAGCATTTTTCTCGTCATTGGTATGGAGCGCTTCCTATTTTTTAAACTGGAGCAGTATTTTCTTTTAAGAGGGGGGAAAAAGAAGATGACTATTTATGGAAACTTGGCTTCCTATTCTTCTCCTCACGGTCACCAGAACTTCTTTACCAAAGCACTTAAGAGAATAGCCGACATTGTCTTCTCCGCACTGCTTTTAGTTATTTCTTCACCGTTATTCATAATTTTGGCTATTTTGATCAAAAGAGATTCTCCGGGAGCTGTTTTTTTCAGGCAGGAAAGAGTGGGCAAGAACGGAAGGCTCTTTTCTATGTTTAAGTTCAGGACGATGTATGCCGAGGCGAATAAGTATGATTATCATCCCCGAGGGAGAGATGACGCAAGGATAACGAAGATCGGAAGAATGCTCAGAAAAACAAGTCTTGATGAACTTCCTCAATTGATGAATGTTATTACCGGTGAGATGAGTTTGGTTGGACCCAGACCGGAGATGCCCTTTATCGTTAAGGAATACAGCCAGATACAAAAACAAAGGCTAACTGTGAAACCAGGCCTTACCGGACTCTGGCAGATAAGCGCAGATAGAAGCAAACCCATCCATGAAAATATGGAATATGACCTTTATTACGTAAACAACCACTCTCCTCTGCTCGATTTAGCTATTATTCTGAGAACAGTGATTTCGGTGATTAGGGGAATCGGCGCCCACTAATTATGGTAGTTATAATACCGCCGGCACAAATATTATTCCCTTTTACCAAAACAAACCTTCCCAATTCGGCCAGATCATTAAACGTTTTAACAGCAATTGGCCTTTTAGTTTTAATCATAACCTCCCCCACTTCAAGATTTCTCAATATGCCGGCATCCTTTTCAATTACCTGAAGGGAGGACGAATTAATCCTCTTTTTAATTTCGGTAACTCGACAACTAATTTCCTGTGTAGTGCATCTTAAAGTGATCCTTTCTTTCTTGCCAAAATCCTCTTTTAGCATCCAGAAGAGATTGGCTCCAAACGTATCGGTTAAGAAAGGCTCTTTACCCGGTTCGCAGAGGACATCTCCCCGATCTAAAAATACCGGTTCCTGGGTTGTAATTCCAATGCTTTCGCCGCTATCGCCTCTATCGATATTTTCTTCACAGAATTTTTCAATAGATTTAACTCTTGTCATTTGGCCACTCGGCAAAATCTTAATCTCCTGACCTTGCCTGATACTACCGGCCTCAATCCTTCCTACCGTTATTCTTTTGCCGTTGATCCTGTAGACATCCTGCACCGGAAATATTAAGGGTTTGTTCTCTGCAGGCAATCTATTCTTCAAAGAGTCAAGGCTTTCCAATACGGTTGGTCCTTTATGCCAGGGGATATTTTTCGATTTTCCGGCTACATTATCACCTTTCGTTGCCGAAATCGGTATATAAAAATATGGTGTAATATCTATTGTACGAAGAAATTTTTCCACCTCTTGTTTAACCCTACGGAATCTCTTCTCGCTAAAATTTACTAAATCCATTTTATTTAGAATAACAACTACCTGATAAAGACCCAGCATCGCCAATATATAGGCATGGCGCTTTGTCTGTTCGGCAACTCCCTGATTGACATCAACAATTAGAAGACCGGCTTCGGCTTGCGAAGCCCCGGTGATCATATTCTTGACAAACTCTATATGGCCGGGGGCATCGATTATTACATATTCCCTTTTGGGGCTTTTAAAGAAGGTCTGGGTTGTATCGATGGTTACCCCCTGCTCCCTTTCTTCTTGTAGGTGGTCCATCAAGAAAGCAAATTCAAGCTTTCTTCCCACTCCTTTTGAGGCTTTCTCTACCTCCTCTATTTTATCCGGAGGCAGAGAATCGGTATCAAAAAGAAGCCTCCCGATAAGGGTTGACTTACCATGGTCAACATGGCCGACGATGACAAATTTCAGAGATTCCTTTTCCATATCTTTAATTACATATATCCCAGTGCCCTCAATTTCTGCATCATATAGGCAGATTCTTTATCCTGGGCGCGGCCACTTCTTTCCGAGACCTTAGATATTTTTAACTCCTCAACTATTTTATCGATGGTGTCGGCATCTGAATCCACCGGATTACAGCAGGTTTCACATCCGATACTGCGGTATCTTTTGCCATTTTTAGCAAAATACAAAGATACAATGGGGATATTTTCTCTTTTTATGTATTGCCATACATTTAACTCTGTCCATCCTAATAAAGGGTGAATACGTAGGTGCTCTTCATCCTTTGCTTTGGTCTTGTACTGATCCCAGAGTTCTGGTGGCTGATTTTTGTAGTCCCACTCAAAATCTTCATCCCTTGGAGAAAAGATTCTCTCTTTAGCTCTGATGCCATGTTCATCCCTTCTGATGGCAAGGTATAAGGCTCGGAAACCATATTTTGCAATGGCCTTCTTAAGGTTATTTGTTTTTAATTCTGTGCAACATTTAAACCTACCTTTCTCTGGGCTCATTCCCTTATTCATTGCCTCTTTGTTTTTGGCGACAATTAGATTAAGGTTCCATTCCTTGGCATATTTGCCCCTGAACTCATATATCTCCTTAAATTTATATCCGGTATCCAGATGCATAATCGGAAAAGGGATTTTGCCATAAAATGCCTTCCTGATAAGCCAGAGAGCCGTTGTACTATCCTTACCGATCGACCAGAGCATCGCGACATTTTTAAATTGCCGATATGCCTCTCTGATTATAAAAATGGTTTGATTCTCCAATTTTGTAATATGGTCCATTTCTTATTTTAATTATATCACAAAAAATGAAAAACAATAAAGGTTGCAATTACTTTAGAAAAAAAGTATAATTAAAAATTATTAAAAATTATGGAAAGTTTACCGGTGACCCTTAATGAAATATTGAAGAGGCAGGCAGATACCTCTCCCCAGAAGCTCGCCATCATCTATAAGGAGAGAAAAATTAGCTATCGAGAATTGGATGAAATTACTAACAGATTGGCTAATAGTTTAGTTGGCCTTGGCATCAGGAAGGGTGACCGAGTGGGGATAATGCTGCCCAGGATTCCGGAGTTGGTTATTGCTTACTTGGGTCTGAGCAAGTGTGGCGCCATAAGCTTTCCATTAAGTAATGAAATTTCGTCGGCAGAAATAGAAAACATCCTATCTGAGACTCAGCCTTTCGCCTTAATTGTACACAGCACATTTCTGAGGCTGGTCAGAAATTTCGCTGCAGGAAATTATCTGATTGTTCTTGGTGGGAAAGCGAAAAAAGGCAACTATTACTTTGAGGAACTGCTGAAAGAAGGAAAGAGCCAAGCCCCTTTAGTCTCGGTCTCTCCCGAGGATACCTTCTACCTTAATTATACTTCCGGTATAACCGGGAGTCCTAAAGGAGCAATCACCACACATTCTAACATTTTTTATAATACGCTTGCTTCCGTGGATGCGTTGGGGCTGAGAGAGGATGACATTCATCTATGCATGTTTGCTTCCTATAGTCATCCTCACGAAATCTTTGCCCGAGCATTCTACTTAGGAGGAATCATTGTTCTCGCAGACAGCATTTATCCCAAGTCCCTCGCCCGGGAAATCTTACGTAATCGTGTGACCGTCATGATGGCTCTACCACCCTTTTATGAGATGTTACTGGAGGCCGCCGAGATCAGGCCATTTGATCTTAGCTCTTTGAGAATAGCTGAAAGTGGAGGGATGCATACCCAAGAGGATTTGAAGCAACGGTTTAGGAGAAAGTTCGGTATTCCTATCCTTGCCGTCTGGGGTAGTACGGAAACAACCGGAATTGCCATCGCCAATTCTCCCAACAATAAACAAAAGGAAAATTCGGTGGGTAAGGTCTGTAAACATTATCGGGTGAAGGTTCTCGATGAAGACAGAAAGGAAGTGCCTACCGGAAAGGTGGGAGAACTTGTTTTTGAGGGACCGGCTATTGTCAGTGGCTATTATCAAAAGCCTGAGGAGGTTAAACAACTACTTCCTGATGGGTGCTACTTTAGCGGTGATATTGGAAGAAGGGATGAAGAAGGCTATTTTTTCCTTCGGGGCAGGAAATCAGGAATGCTGAAGGTAGGAGGCTGGAAGGTCTATCCCTTAGAAGTAGAAGTTGTTTTAAATTCCCATCCTCACATCCAGGAGGCGGTGGTAGTAGGGTTGAAAGATAGGAAGAGGGGTGAGGTTCCTAAAACCCTTATAGTTTTAAAGCCGGGAAGGAATTTAACTATAAGAGCGATAATCGATTACTGTAGAAAACGTTTGGCTCGTTATAAAGTTCCGAAGGCAATAGAATTTGCCGATGCTCTCCCTAAATTAGCCAGTGGAAAGATCGATCGGAAAGCTCTTGATGATGTCTCTTAAAAGCAAAGCATTGTTGGTAAAGGCAGTGGATGACCCAATACCGGGAATCCCTCGTCCCGGTCCCTATCAACGCTATCGCTATCCTCGATTAGAAATTGTGACCCGGAGGATGAAGGTTGTTCAGCCAGGCCATGTAAGATTGAAGGTCATTTTAGCCGGAGTCTGTGGAACGGACATCCATCTTTTGGAAAGCAATAAAAGTACGGGCTACGTGAACTGTTCTGCCCCAGCTTCCATTCCCCGAAAAGGACGGATCTTAGGGCATGAATGCGTAGGTCAAATTATTGAGGTTGGTGAGGCCGTCACTGGGCTGCAGCCGGGAGATATCGTGGCTTGCGAAAGTATCATCAGTTGTGGCGTCTGTATCCCATGCCGACAGGGCGCCTTCAACCAATGTTCCCGGGCACGACTTTTAGGAATGGAGGAAGACGGCATCTTTGCCACCTATGCCGATCTTCCACAACGGATCTGCCATCCGATTGAGGGCCTGGAGCAAAAGCCACAGGGATTGGTACAGGCTGCCTGTCTTGAACCAGCCGCAGTAGCCTATGTTGCCTTTGAGTATGCGCGGGTGCAGAGCGCTGAACATGTCCTCATCTTTGGCGGGGGGCCCATCGGGCTCTTTTTGGCAATGCTGGCTAAATGCATCTTTGGAAGTTTGTGGGTTGAACTCATTGAGCCGTTGAAATTACGAAGAGAACTGGCTAACCGGTGGGCAGACCAGGTCTTCACCCCTCGGCAATTCTGGGCAAGAAAGACCGCCGCCCTGCCCTACTATGATGCTGTCTTCGAAGCCAGTGGCGAACTTGA
>DAOWFY010000028.1 GCA_030637775.1 bacterium
CATCCCTCCCCCATCAATGGGGAGGATTAAGGAGGGGGAAAGTCAGGGAAGTAAGATAGATTGGGATGCGTTGATAAAGGAAAGTTATAATTTTGGCCTGGAAAGGATGGTTTATTATGGGCTTTATGCGGTGAATAAAATTTTAGGAACAAGAGTACCAACAGAAGTTTTGGTTTCTCTAAAGCCAAAGGGGTTTACGTTAGGAGAAAGAGTTTTTCTATTTTTATTATCCAAAAATAGGCGTTCTCCTGGTTATAGTTATCTTATTCATCTGGCGATGAATAAAGGTACTATAGAAAAGACAAAATTTATCTTGAGAACCCTTTTCCCGCCAAAGAAAATTCTTGCCCAGAGAAACTATATTCCCGAATCTAAAGTAGGTTACCTCCATTATCTCCGGCGGTGCAAACAGGTTCTTAGCCGGTTTTCAATAGCGCACTAAACTTCCTTCAATCTTTGCTCTCCGCAGAGCATAACCGAAACTATAGATTCCTAAGGGAAGGAGAATAATGGCAAAGAGAGCCAATTTTATTACATCGGAGGAGAGACTTGCTAAAGAGGCTCCCTGGTAGACAGCTAACTCCAAGCCTTTGATGGCATAGGTTACCGGTATCCAGGCTGAGATTGCTTGCAGCCATTTCGGCAGGACTGTGACCGGAAAGTAGACCCCACCCAGAAGACCAGAAAGGGTACTGACCAACCAATTGACGGGATTTCCCCTTTTCAAGACGAGAATGAAACTTCCCGAAATCAGGCCCAAACTGGAAAAGGCAATAATCGTAAAGAAAAAGATGATAAAGGTAGCTAAAAGATTTATTTGGGAAATGTCAATCTTAAAGAAAAACACGCCAAAGAAGAGGTAGAGAAAGAGGTCAACGGAGGCAAAGCCAAAGTTCCAGAGCCCCATTGATAAAAGAAGGGTTCTCATCTTAGTCGGGGTGACCAGGAGCGATTCGAGGGTGCCGGTCATTGCCTCTCCTCTGAGTCTTCCGGCAATACCCCCAAGGCCTGTGCCAACATAGGTAAAGAAGGCCTGGGCTAAAATTGTATAGGAGAAATAGTCCCGGCCAAATGGTTCAAGATGGGAGCTAATTCTGCTGCCAAATAACCTGTTGATAAAAAAGAAGGTTAAAAGAGAGGTAAAGACGGAGAAAAAATTAAAGAAAAAAGCAAACTTGTAACTTCTCTGGATGAGAAATTCCTTCCTGATATAAGCAAAGATTTTGATTAGAGCAAGCATTTCTCCAGTTCTTCTACACTCCCGGTAGTTTTAATTTTGCCCTTCTCCATAATTGCCAATCGGTCACAGACCTCCTCGGCCTCCCTTAAATTATGGGTTACCCAAAGGATGCTCTTTCCCCTTTTCTTAACCAGTTCCTCCTTAAGAAATTTCCTTAATTCATAGGCACTTTTTGGGTCAAGGCTCTTGGTAGGCTCATCGAGAAGAAGAATTGGGGGATCGGGAATGAGGGCACGAGCAAGCGATAATCTTTGCCTCATTCCGGTAGAGTAGAGATAGACCTTTTTATCCGGCTCCTTTAGCTCAAGGAGTTCCAAGATTTCCTTTATTCTTATTCTGGATCTCTGAGAGGTAAGGTTATAAAGAGTGGCAAAAAAGGAAAGATTTTCCCTTCCGCTCAACCTCCAGTAAAGGCTTCTTTCCTCCCCGGAATGGAAACCGAGGCAAAGTTTAACCTTCTCTGCCTCCTTAATGATGTGATAACCGGCAAGCCAGGCTTCTCCCTTGGTGGGCAGAATCAATGTTGCTAAAATCTTTAAGAGGGTTGTCTTGCCGGCCCCGTTCGGGCCTAAGATACCGAAGATTTCACCCTCTTTTACGATAAAATTAACATCATCAAGGGCGGTGGTGGAGGGAGAGAAATATTTGGTTAGACCTTCTACCTTAATCGCAATTGCCAAGCTTCTTTTAAGGTAAGCGAGGCTGAAAGCCTCGCACTACTTTCTTTCCTCAGGTAAAAGCCTTCTCTAAGTCCTGAGAGACCTGTTCTATGAGCTTTCGATCTATCCGCTGGCTTTTCTTCCCGAAGCCGGCTAAGAGGGCCATATCGCAGATATTGTTGATATTCCGAGGAATACCTTTGGAACGGATGGAGATTGAGCCAATGGCCGAGGAACTAAATATCTCTTCCTTGTTTCCGGCAACGGCCAGCCGGTGAGTTATGTACTTACCAACCTCTATTTTATCCAAGTGGTTGAGGCGAGATCTAATCGGGAGTCTTTGCTTCAACTGCTTTAACTGGTTAATCTTTTCTATTAAAGGTAGTTGTCCAATGAAGATGAGCGTGAGTAAAAATTGTCCCTCACTCTGAAAATTCAAGAGTAGGCGCAATTCCTCAAATACCTCGATATTTCTAATAAGATGAGCTTCGTCTATGATTACCACGGGATGTCGATTTTCATCCCTGGCTCTATGAAGAACATCCTTCTCCAGGAGGTGGATTAAATCCAGACCTTCAATATTTTCGGGGGGCGAACATTTCCTGGTTTGGGTGAAGATCTCCTTTAAGAACTCTTGGGGGGAAAGTCTGGGATAGAAGATATAGGTGGGAAGATATTGACTGGATTTGTTCAGATTTTCCAGCAGTGCCTGGCAGAGCATACTCTTTCCCGTGCCGTATTCCCCGATTAATACTGCCCCACCTCTTTTTCCCTCAATACAATAGTTTAATCGGGCATAAGCCTCCTCATATTCACTGCTTTGGTAAAGAAATCTTGTATCCAGGCTATTCTGAAAGGGGTTTTCCTTTAACTTCCAGTATTTCTCATACATCATTTTAATTCTACCACAAAGAAGATAAAATTCAAATTGTTTGACTTTCAAAGGAGATTATGGTATGTTTAATATAATTTAGTAGAAATGGAGGGAAAAAAATGGGAAGAAGAAAGAGATATTTAATCGAGATGATGACATTTTTAGGATATCTGAGTTTTGCCTGCGAACTCTCTGGCGTCGTTGCTGAACCAGGGGATACAGATTACTTTGTGGTCAAGACTGCCTCCGAAGTCCGGGCCGGAGAAATATTTAGAATTGAGATAGAGGCCAGGGATCTCCACAATAATCTTGTTACCGATTATCATGAGCGAGGAAAGGAGATTCAGATTAAGGCTCTGGGCAGTGGAGAATTTAAGCCCGAGGCAATTAAATCTACCGTTTTTAAGGAGGGAAAGACTGTCATTGATTGCTCCTATACCAAAGCTGAATCTCTTAAAATTCTTTTTAAAGAAAAGGGGTCTTCTGCTTTTGGTTCTGCGCGGCTCTCAGTAGTTCCGGGCAAGCCTGGTTATTTTGAGCCTGTTCTTCCTTCCCAGGCGAGGGCTGGCGAGAGATTTCCCGTAAGATTAATTGCCCGGGACGTCTATGGTAATTGCGTAACCTCCTTTGGTAAGGAGGAAGGAAAAATAGAGATTAGTAGTGATGGAAAGGGAAGTATTAATCCTGACCATTTGAATAGTAAAGATTTTAATGATGGTATCGCAGGCCTAAATTTAACCTATACCAAAGCCGAGAAGGTGACTCTTTTCTTCAAAGGGAAGAAAGGTATTTCTGGTAACGAAACTATAGAAATAAAACCGGGTAGGTTTCACCATTTCGAAATTATCCCTCCTGCAGAGATTGTGGCGGGAAGACCATTTAAGACCCTCATCAAAGTAAGGGATGCTTATGATAATCTCCTCATAAATTATGATAAGGAAGGAAAGGGAGCAATGGTCAACACATCAGGAACAGGATTGATCAGGCCAAATTTTATTCCGGCAGCCAGCTTTAAGGAAGGGCTAATTAGTATAAACTTTATCTACACAAAAGCAGAACCCTTTACCATTGTTGCCCGAGAGAGGTTAGAGAAGGAGATTATTAAAGAAATTCCGAGAGAGGAGGTCCCGGGAGAAAAGATTAGAAAAGATATTCCCCCTAAACCAGAGAAAAGTGTAGAGGAATTGAAAGCAGAGGCTATTGGATATATCGATGCCGACAGATATGATAAAGCATTGGAGACGGTGAAGAGAATCCTGGAATTAGAACCGAGTAGTGAAGAAATCATAAGGTTAAAGGAAAGATTGGAGCAGATAATAAAATTATTTGAATGAGAAGAAAAATATTAATTTTACTATTTTGCTTTGTAACAGTTACCTCGGGCGTCATAACTGTCGCCCCTACAAATGCCTTTGCGGCTGAGGCTCCGGAAGAGAAACATTTCCAGAGGGCTTTGAGGCATTATCTCAAGGATGAAGTCAATTCTGCCATTTATGAATTGAATAAATCTCTCTTGATAAACCCGGATTATGAAAAAGCAAAGGAGCTCCTTTCTGCAATCTTTGAGAAGCAAAGGGTAAAGGAGAAACCTATTCCGGGCAGGATAATGCTGCCGGAAGAATCGGCTATCTTAGAATATCTTCTCGGTCCCGAGGATGTGGTGGCGATAGAGGTCTGGGGCGAGGATACTCTTTGTGGTGATTATCGGGTTGATACCAAAGGGAATATCAGTTTTCCTCTCATTGGAGAGATCAAAGTTGCGGGGAAAGGTGTCTTGGAACTCAAAGAGATTTTAGCCAGTGAATTGAAGGAATATATTATCGGACCGACGGTCAGTGTCGCGGTTAAGGAATACAAAAGCCAGAAGGTAACGGTCCTGGGTGAAGCCAAGCCAGGAACCTATGCTCTAAGAGGTCCGAGCAAACTTTTAGAATTTTTAACTTCAATCGGTGGCTTTACCGAGAGCGCCGACACCTCAAAGGTTATTATCGCAAGAGCCGATGGTAGTTCCGTAACCATAGATTTAAATAAGATCCTCTTTAAGGGAGAGGAAAAGGAAAATATTTACCTTCAATCCGGAGACAGAATCCATATTCCGAGCTTAAAAGCCAGCGGTAGCGAGATTACGGTTTTGGGGGAGACTAAACCAGGAGCCTATCCCTTAAAGAGGGAGATAAGAGTATTAGATTTTATCGCCTCAATTGGCGGAACAACAAAGGATGCCGATATCTCCCGAATCAGATTAACCAGGAAGGATGGAACTCTTCATCTTATTAACCTTAATAGGATTCTCTTTGAGAATGATGAAAAGGAAAATCTTGTCTTGGAGCCCGGGGATAGAATCTATATTCCTTCCTTAGCGAAGAGCGGGCAGAAAATTCTCATCCTGGGAGAGGTGAAAAGCCCTGGAGTTTACTTAGTGAAGGAAAGGATTCGTCTCTCCGAAGCAATTGCCAGAGCGGGTAGTTTCAGCGAGGAGGCAATTCTTTCTCGGATCAAGGTGATCCGGGGCAATTTAGAAAAGCCTGAGGTTTTATCCTTGAACTTAGCCAAACTTTTAAAGAAGGGGGAGAAAAGGGATGATATTTTTCTGGAACCGGATGACATCGTCTATGTACCCAAGAGCTTTATGGGTAATGTCAATTACTATATTAAACAGGTCTTACCTACCATTCAACTCATCGGCTGGGGACATGCTATCTTAAAGGATTAAAAATGCCCAAGTATGAACTGAATTTAAGGGATTACTATCGGGTAATCCAGAGACGGAAATTCTTAATTATCTTTTTCTTTCTCTTTACCGCCTTTATTGCTCACACCTATAGCAACAGCCAGAGACCAATCTATGAAACCTCTTCGGTAGTCAAGTACCAACAATTTAAGAGTGTCTCTGCGGCTCTCACCGAGTGGATCAGCTGGACACCGGGCAATCCCCTGGAGACGGCGGCCAGTACCATCACCAGTTTCAATGTCGTAAAGGGAGCGGCTCTCAAAATTGGTCTCATTGATGAGGAGAGTGAGCCAGAAGAAATAGATAGGTCGGTCAGCAGACTTCAGGGACAGATTGGAACAGAAGTTATCAAGGGGACCAATCTCATCAGAATAAGCGTTACATCCTCCAGTGGAAGGGAAGCCAAAGAGATTGCCAATGCTGTGGCTGAATCCTATATTAATGAAAGTTTCCTGGAACGGGTAAAGGAAACGAGAAAGGCACGTGAATTTATTGGAGAGCAATTAATCCGGCACGAAGAGACTTTAGAGAGAACCCGGGAGAGACTGAGAAAATTTCAAGAAAAGGAAGGGATACCATTTCTTGCTACGGCAAAAGGGAGTTCCAGTTTTATTGAAGCAAACCCGGCAATTCTTGGTTTTACGGATAAGTTGGTGGCCCTAAAGCTTAAACTTTCCCATTTTCTTTTAGGATATACCGAAAAACATCCACAAGTTATTACCCTGCGCGCGGAGATGGGAAAATTAGAAAAAAGTCTTTCTGAGAAATTTAAGGACCTTTCCCATAAGGAGGCCGATTACACCAGGCTTTCTCTTGATGTTAAGATAAACGAGAATCTCTATTCCATGTTTAAAGAGCATTTTGCAAAGGCCCAGATTGCCGAAGCCCAGATAGCGGAGAATGTCACCTTAATCGGTCCGGCGACAGAGCCAAAAACCCCTAAATTTCCCAATAAAAAAAGGGATACCATCTTTGGGGGACTGATGGGAATTATTCTTGGTCTGGTAGCGGCCTTCGTTCGCGAGACACTGGATACCTCTATCGGGACGGTGGATGAGGTGGAGGAGTTTTTAGGAACTAAGGTTTTGGGGGTTATTCCCTATACTAAGGCGCCAGAGAAGAAAGAAAAATTTCAAAAGAGGCTCTTTAGAAAAATCAAAAAGGAGGAAGTGAAGTTGAGTTCCTGTCTCTTTACTCAGTACCCTTCCAAATCAATGATCGCTGAGTCCTACGGTATTTTGGAAACCAATATTCGCTTCGCCATGATGGAGACGAAGGGCGAGGTTTTACTCTTCACCTCGACAACCTATGAGGAGGGTAAGACCACCGTTGCCGCAAATTGCGCTCTCGCGATGGCCAAGATGGGAAGGAAGGTGCTCCTAATAGATGCTGACCTCAGAAATCCGGGCCAGCACAAAATCTTCGAGTTAGAAAAGGAAAACGGACTCTCCGAATTCATCTTAGGAACCATTAAGGAGGAGGAGGCAATGAGGGGTTTAGAAGATATCATCTTAGGAGGACTGAATCGGCAGATGGTTATGGAGTCCCATGCCTTTAGCACTTTAAAGATTATCCCTTCCGGCCGCGTCCCTCCCAATCCATTAGCATTACTTTCCTCTCAGAAAATGAGCGATTTAATCAAGAAGTTCAAGACCGAATATGACATTATTCTGCTTGATTCCCCTCCTGTATTACCGGTGGCCGATTCTCTAACTCTTTCCTCCAAGGTTGATAAGGTAATCATTGTCCATCAGGCCGGTCGTATTCCCAGAATAGTATCAAGGAGAATAAAGACTCAATTGGAAAATAGCGGGGCAAAGATCCTGGGAATTGTGCTTAATAATATCCGCGCCGCAGAGATGGAACCCGGCCCTGGCTATTACTACTATTATGGTGAAAGAAAGAAGGGAAGAAGGAGGTAGGAGATGCTTCCCATCTCTAAAGAGAAGGTTGAATCCTCCTTTATTCTTCTCTTTCTCCTTTTTCTTGCTCTTTTCATCGGAAGAAGCCTTGTTACCCTTTCTCCTGCCAAATCGTTAGGAATTGGCTTAGGACTCCTCGCTTTTTTTATCACCTTCTTGAGACCTGAGTTTGGTCTCTATCTGATTATCTTCTCCATGCTCCTTTCCCCGGAGCTAAAGGTAGCCAGTTTTCCGGGAAGAGATTTAGTTATCAGGTTAGAAGATTTACTGCTGATAATCATCACCTTTACCTGGTTAGCCAGAATCGCGATCAATAAAGAGCTTAATCTCTTTAGAAAAGGACCCTTAAATCTTCCCATAATCTTTTATCTTTTAGCCTGTATCCTTGCTACCCTCATCGGAATAATTCAGGGACAGCGCCTCACCCCGGCAAAAGGTTTCTTCTATATCCTTAAGTATGTCGAGTATTTCTTACTCTTTTTTATGGTCTCCAATAGCCTGCGGGATAAAACACAGATTCAAAGATTCCTTCTCCTCTTCCTTCTTGTTGATGCCATTATCTGCTTCTACGGGCTTTACCAGATTATGGGAGGAGTAACAAGAGTTACCGCCCCTTTTGAGGGTCCAATAGGAGAGCCTAATACCTTAGGGGGCTACTTTATTCTCTTTTTTGGGGTTCTTTTTGGGCTTTTCTTATATAGTGAAAGTAGGCATCAGCAATTCTGGTTAGGAGGACTTTTGGTCTTGATGATTTTCCCTTATCTTTTCACTTTATCCCGGGCCTCCTATATGGCATTCTTCCCGATGTTTCTTACCCTTATCTTTTTA
>DAOWFY010000105.1 GCA_030637775.1 bacterium
CTAGGTCTGATCGAACTATGCCATGTCTTCCCAAAAGTAGTAGATACTACGATAAAAAACATGACCGTTGGTTGGATAATAAAACAAGAGTGATAAATGTATTTCAGAGACTATTAGGACAGTTAAAAAGGATGCGTTTTGCGTTAGAAAAATTTCAAATATTAACGAGAGAAGATTTAGATTGTGACCCAATACTTGGTGATGCTCGATGTCTTGGTAAATATATCAAGAAAGCAAATATAGTAGTGACCTCACCACCATATTGGAGTGCTCAAAATTATCAAAAACTTCATTTCCTATCCTTCAATGTACTAAAACTATCCGAACCGGGAAGATTAGAAATAGGCAGAAAACCATTGTCTTACTTAGATGACATAAAAATGGTTATTAAAGAGCTAAGAAAGATTTTGGAGGGGATTTTTGCTATCGTAATTGGCGAATCCAAAGACAATATCCACGAACAGGTAAAGCAGCTAATATTGGAACAGGGAATGAAAGAAGAAGAAACCATTAAAAGAAATATTATTAACCACACCTTTTTTGCAAAATCGGTTCAACAGGAATTTATCTATATATTTAGGAATAGTCCCTAATAAAGGAATAAGCAATGGCCACTTTCAGCTTAGAACGAAATAGATCATCAGTTGAAAGGGCAATCAAGAATGCTTCGAAATTTATTGATATTGTCTCTTTCCAATTTACATCACAAGAGATTATAAATCTGTTGATTGCAAAAGCAAAAGAAGGAGTATCAATCAGGATCATTTCCCTTCCAGAGGATAGTTATGGCGAAGTGACCCAACGGAAGCAAATCGAACAACTATATAACTCGCTAATTCGGGAAGGAATTGAGCTTAATCGTTGTATCTGGGAAGTTGGTGTACCTGAATTGACCGAAACTTCGCTGAGTGGTGTACAAACAGAAGGTGGTGGTAACAAATGGTATTCTCTACATGGCAAATTTGTTGTAACCGACAGAGAAGCGATTGCTACTTCATTAAATTTTACCGATGAGGCACAGTTGGAGGTTTATCTTTCTTATGACAATATAAAAACGATAGAAACATTTAGAAAGAAATTTGATTTCTTAAAAACACAATTTTGCTTCGAAGATTTAGCATCTAGTTTGTTATACAGCAGATTGCCACAGGAATTACAGCAAGAAATAAAAAAACTTTTTGAGCAGTCAGGAAGAATAAATGTAAAAGAGTACCCACCTGAATTTTCTCCTGAAAAACAGATCGGACAAGGATTATATCTCTCTCCACTTGAAGGTAGGGCAAGAACTTTTTTTAATCAGTTAATAAAAGAAGCAAAAGAGTTTATTTACCTTTCTAGTGAACGATTTTTCGATGATGAGGTAGTTAAAGTTTTGCTGAGTAAAGCCTATTTGACAGATATTCCAATCAAAATCATGACGAGACACCCAAGGACTGTTAGGCAAAACCCGTCTAAAGCTGAAAAAATGTCTGCTGATTTGATGGCGGCTGGGGTGGAGATTATTGTAATCGATGACATCCATGCAAAATTCTGGTTAACTGATAATTGGCTTTGCGTTACCTCGGCTAATTTAGGTAAAATGAATCTTGGATTTCCAAAGTTAGGAAATTATTGGCGAGCGAACACCGAGACACTATGGTTTGATAATAGCCATAAAATTATAGATGCTGCAAAAAACACTTTAGATTCACTATTTCAAACTTCAAAAAGCGGTATCGTAGCTTTATCAGATGTTGGAACCAAAAGCTCGCGAGCCAAAAACCTATTCGCTCTATTTGGTTATAAGAGTAAGAAGGAAGCTAAGGTTTTAATGGCAAGAATAGAAACGCAGTTTACGATTGAGAATAGACAGAATGTTATCAGAGTTGCCAAATTGTCGGTAAGACTTGCGGAAATAGAATCTGTTAACTTCATTACCGAAGAACATGTAATAATGGCAAATATCCTATTTTATTTGCGTGAAAGGAAACATGATCTTAGTGAAATAAAAGAAAAAATGATTGGAATAGTTGAGAAAAATAAAATTATTTCTGCCATTGAGAAGTTACAAAAGCATCGCTATATAGCAAAAGAGCAAGAGTATTACACAATAAATATTGAACGACTTTTAGTCCGTGAAAGAGAAGAACCTTACCTTTTTGAAAATTCGAGGGAGAAAAGGAAGAAGGACTTTTCTTTTTAGTCTTCGGAAACAATTTCTTTCTTTTCTTCAGAAGAAGTAGGCACAGCCGAAGGAGGAAAATCTTTCAATTTACCAATCCTCTAAATTTTATTTTGTATTTTTCATTAATAATTTTTATATTATAACAAACCTAAAAACAGAAAGAAAATATTTTGTACAAACCTTTGATAGGCGAGGAACTACTTGAAAGTTATTTTAATTGACGAAGGCAGAGAAAAAAATTTGTCCCTATTTCCTCAAAATCTGGGGCTGTTAAGATGGATAACTTGCAAAGGGAGAAAATAAAAGTTAGTGATAAAGTCTCAATAAATTCAAGTGCCGTAGTCTGTGTTGGGAAATACTACGATTGGGTTACTACGGGTGTTGGTGCAGAAGGCAAGGTTTTGGAGATAGCATATAATGAGACCGATAGAGTAGAAGAGGTTAAGGTGCGTCTGTCTGGTACAAAACGCTCGTATTGGTTTTATTTAGAAGATTTGACGAGGAAAGGAAAATAGAAAGGTGAGAAATTATAATACGAAAAGTTTTTGTTACTACAAGGCAGAGTTTAAAGAAGGGATTGAGGCATTTCCTGCAGAAATACCGTGCCACTTATTAAAGAGAAGATTAACTTTAGAAGGAACAAATTCCTTTAATTAAAAACCTATGCAAAATTTAAGAGAAATACTCTGGTATACAATACCTGGAGCTTTAGCAATTGCCCCCTTAATGCTTCTGGTAATACTTCTAAATAAATTCCCAATACAAAATCTGGGTGCTGGAGCAACTGTGGGACTTTTAATCTTTTTCTCACTTCCCCTCGGTTTTTTACTGAACCAGATATGGTATCTGTGCTGGAATTACAAAGGTGGCTACGCCAGAAAGGATCGAAAAAACCTGCAATTTATTTTGGAACAACTGGAACTAAAGAAGGAAGAGAAAAATTTTAAGCTTGCATATCTCATTTGGGACTACTGGATTTATAAAGGAAGCGGGGATAGAGGAATCAAAGAACTTTCTGACAAAGCCCGCGACTATTGGACGAGCTATCATTCCTGTGGTACCTGTATTATCGCTTTTTTCGTTGGAATTGGGCTAATACTACAAAATTTTCACTCCTTTCCTTACATCCAAAGATTTGCTTGGTTGCCAGGTTATATAGCTTTAATCTTGATCTTAGAGGCATCAAAACGGCAACTTTGGGATATAGTAAATAAGTGGGAGTTAATGATTGCTGAAAGTAATATCAGTGATATTCTCATTCTCAATCACGATATTATTGATGCGGCCAGAAAAACAAGAAAAAGACTAGAATCCGAAGAAGAAGAAAAGAAGAAGGGGAAAACCGAAAAGAAAACCGATAAATGAAAATATGAATTCTCAAAAACCACATATCTATACCGTTACGGAATTGACCAGAGAGGTTAAGAGGCTTTTGGAAGAGAAGTTTCCCGCCGTCTGGATTGAGGGAGAGGTCACAAATCTCCGGATTCCTTCCTCCGGTCATATCTACTTTGACCTTAAGGATAAAGAGAGTCTGATCCATATCGCTCTTTTCAAGCCGCTTGCAACGTATCTTCCATTTAAGTTACAGGATGGGCTGCAAATCCTTCTCTACGGCGGCCTCAGCGTCTATGAGCGGAGAGGGGAATACCAGATTATCGCCGAAAGAGTGGAGCCAAAAGGTCTTGGTGCCCTACAACTTGCCTTTGAACAATTGAAAAAAAGATTGGAGGCCGAAGGTCTTTTTGCTCAAGAGCATAAAAAGCCGATTCCCTTCCTTATTCAGCATCTTGCTATTGTTACCTCCCCTACCGGAGCGGCCATCCGGGACATCCTCAAAGTGATTAACCGACGCAATCCGAAGATGGAGATTCTTATTAATCCGGTGCTCGTTCAGGGGAAGGAGGCAGCACCTCAAATTGTTGGAGCCATTGAAGAATTAAACAGAATTGGGGGATATGAGGCAATTATCCTTACCCGGGGAGGAGGAAGCCTTGAGGACCTCTGGCCATTTAATGAGGAGATTGTCGCCCGGGCGATCTACTCTTCTGAAATTCCCATTATCTCTGCTGTGGGCCATGAGATTGACTACACCATCGCTGACTTTACCGCTGACCTTCGCGCTCCTACACCTTCGGCCGCCGCAGAACTTTGCTCTATCCAGAGGGAGGAACTCTTAGAGAGGGTAGAAAACCTCTCCCATCAACTTCTCTATAATATCAAGAATAGAGTCAATTCTCTAAAGGAGCGCTTTGTAAGTCTTTCTGCAAGTTACGGTTTGCAGCGACCAAGGGAATTTATCCAGCAATTCACGCAGAGGATTGATGAACTTTCCGAGAGAATAAAGAATGCTACTTTTCGTCAGGTCTCACGGATCAAGGAAAGGTTAAAGAATTTAAGCAGCCAACTCAACAATCTTTCCCCTTTAGGAATCTTAGAGCGTGGCTATTCGGTCACCTTTTCCTATCCGGAAAAAAGAATCATTAAGGATACTAAAGGAATGAAAAAGGGGAATTTAGTAAAAACAAAACTCTGGAAGGGTAGTCTCCTTTCCGAAGTAAAAGAGGTGAATAGAGATGAAAGAAATGAAATTTGAAAATGCCCTTGCCAAATTGGAAAAGCTCGTGGAGGAATTGGAGGGGGAAGAGGTCTCCTTAGAAGAGTCTTTAAAGAAGTTCGAGGAAGGGATTAATCTCGTAAGGTTTTGCACCAAGAAATTGGAGGAGGTGGAAAAGAAAATTGAGATTTTAGTGAAGGAGAAGGAAGGCAAAACCAAGAAAAAACCATTTAGCCCCGATGAAGATAAATAACTACTTAAAAGAAAAAAAATTATTAATTGATCAGGCTTTAGACTATTACTTGCCTTCCAGTAAGAAGAGACCAAAGAGTCTCCATCAGGCGATGAGATACAGCATTTTTTCTGGGGGCAAGAGATTGCGTCCTCTTTTGGTTCTCATCGCTACCGAGATTTGCGCAGGAAAGATCAAAAGAGCAATGCCTCTTGCCTGCGGTCTCGAGATGATTCATACCTATAGTCTCATTCACGATGACCTCCCGGCTATGGATAATAGCGATTTCCGCCGAGGAAAGAAAAGCTGTCACAAAAGATTTGGAGAGGCAACCGCAATCTTAGCTGGAGATGCTCTACTCACCCTTGCCTTTGAGATTTTAGCCAGGACGAAGAATCATCAAATTATTACAGAAGTTTCCCAAGCAATTGGCAGTGAAGGAATGGTTGCCGGCCAGATTGCGGACCTCCAGTATCAGGGAAAGAGCCCAAATAGAAAAATAGTAAGGTATATCCGGGAGCATAAGACCGGCAATCTTATCGCAGTTTCCTTAAAAACCGGCGGAATTTTGGCCAGAGCAAATGAGAAAAGAATAAAGCATCTTACCGAATTTGGAAAATCTTTTGGTATTACCTTTCAGATTTATGATGACCTCAAGGATAGGGAACTAAAAGGAGAAGAAAATATTGCTCTTACCCAGATAGAGACTTTAAAGAAGAGGATGGAGAAGGAAGCTTCCCTTTTAGGAAAGAAAGGGGAGATATTAAAAGAGTTGACAGATTATATCTTTCGGATATAATCATACCCATATGAGTGCGGTAATTAAGATAGAGAATTTAACCAAGATTTATAAATTATCTAAAAGGAGGGAGGTTACAGGGCTACTCAATTTCAACTTAGAGGTTGAAGAAGGGGAAATCTTTGGTCTTCTTGGCCCCAATGGTTCGGGCAAAACCACACTCTTAAAAATAATGTTGGGACTTATTTCTCCTACAAAGGGAAAGGTGGAAATTTTGGGGAAACGGATGGATAACGTGGAGGTGAAAAAAGATATCGGTTTCTTGCCAGAAAATCCTTACTATTACGAATATCTTACCGGCTCGGAACTTCTTGATTTCTACGGAGATATTTTTGACCTCCCGGAGAATGTAAAGAGGAGACGCTCTCAGGAATTACTCTCCACTGTTGGACTGGCAAAAGTAAAGCATATGGTTCTGAGGAATTACTCTAAAGGAATGCTGGAGAGAATTGGTTTAGCCTGCGCCCTTCTCAATAACCCTAAACTTCTTATCCTCGATGAGCCGACAACCGGCTTAGACCCTATTGGAGGAAGGGAAACGAGAGACCTCCTGTTAGGATTAAAGAAGGAAGGGAAAACAATTCTTCTCTCCAGCCACTTTTTATCCGAGGTAGAAAGAATCTGCGATCGAATTGGGATTCTCGATCAAGGGAGACTTTTGGCAGTGGGGAGATTGAAGGAACTTCTAAAAGAGAGAAAGGTGGAAACATTTGAGGATCTCTTTATTAAAATAGTCAAGAACAATGTATAAGCCAGCAGTTATTGCGAAAAACAGTTTTAAGGAATTGCTACGCAAGAAGGGATTGCAGGTTCTTTTAGTTTTTGGCCTCATTTTAATCGGTTCCTCTCGACTTTTTTCCTTCCTTACCCCGGGAGAAGAGATGAAGATGATTAAGGATGTGGGGCTCTCCACCATCGAGTTCTTCGGGGCGCTCATCGTCATCTTTGGTGCCATCGGGGCACTCAGTTCTGAGGTTGAGAAGAAAACCTTATATACCCTTCTTGCCAAACCATTAAAAAGAAGGGACTTTGTTTTAGGGAAATTTTTGGGTCTTTCTCTCGCAACCCTTTTAAACTTTCTGCTGATGGCAATTTTCTTCATCGGGCTCCTTCTCTTTAAGGAGCATACAGTCAGCTCCGGGATATTCAAAGCACTCATCCTCATCCTCTTTGAACTTTTTCTTATCGCTGCTATCGCTTTAGCCGTCTCCACCTTTGCCTCCCCTGCCTTCACGATGATTTTTTCCTTATTCCTCTATCTTGTCGGGCACCTGATTGGTTACGGACATTCCCTGATGGAGCAGACAGAAAGTGCACTATTAAAGGCAGCCGGCACACTCTTCTATCGCATCATTCCCAACTTTGAAAATTTCAATATCCGGGATAAGGTGGCGGTGGATATCTTCGTAAGGTGGAACTATTTAGTAAAGACGATTGGTTACAGTCTTATCTATATTGCTGTTGCCCTCTTGATTGGTATCTATTTTTTCCAGAAAAGAGAAATATAATATAAGGGGTCAGGTCTCAACATTTGACAATTTCTGATAAAGATAGAGATTTTTTAAAATTATTTTAGTATTAATACGGAATTGAGATGAATCTTGAACTTATAAATATTTTGTCAAATGTTGAGACCTGACCCCCATAAACATAAATTTGCGATTAAAATCTTTTCAACAATTATCATCCTTCTTATCGGAATATCCTTTCTTCAGAAAAGTATTAATCTGCAGAGGAAGGTTGAGGATTTAGAAGCAAGGCTTCTTCTGATGCCGGGAGAGATTGCGGGCAGTCTTATCCTGGTCGGTTTTCGTGGAATTGGTGCTGACCTCCTTTGGTTGCAGGTTCACCACTGCTGGCACTCTGGCCAGCACTACCGGATGCTCCCTCTGTTTAATGCGATTACCTTCTTACAGCCCCACTTCATTACCCCCTGGGCTGTTGGGGGTTGGCACATGGCCTATAATATCTATGTTTTGATGAAAACGGAAAAGGAGAAAAATCAATGGCTCCAAGCAGGACTTGACTTCCTTAAAAAGGGAACCCAACATAATCCTGACCGTTATGACCTCCACTTTGAACTTGGCTGGACATATTACCATAAGGCAAAGGATTATCCCAATGCTATAAAATATTTTGAAAAAGCCATTAAATTTCCTCACCCCGATTATGTCGACAATTGTTTAGCTCATGCTTATGCGAAAAATGGTCAAATTGGTAACTCTATCAAACACTGGGAGTACATCAGAGACCGCTCTCCCGGTTTTAACAAAGTGGCGGTCAGAATACTCCATAATTTGAAAACTTATGGCTCAGTGAACGCCCCAGAGGAAAATGAGTAAAAAAGGGGGAATCTATGTGATTTCTGCCCCTTCCGGGGCTGGCAAGACAACCCTTTGCAAAAGACTGGTAAAGGATTTATCCGATATTTTTTATTCTATTTCCTACACTACCAGAAAAAAAAGATTGGGTGAAAAGGAAGGGATTGACTATTATTTCATCTCCAAGGAAGAGTTTGAAAGAAAGGTAAAAGAAAAGGAATTCGCTGAGTATACAGAAGTTTATGGTAACTGCTATGGAACCTCGGCGAAATTTCTAAAAGAAGGCCTTTTGAAGAATAAAAAAGTTATTCTGTCCTTAGATAGTCAGGGTGCTTTTCAGATCAAGAGAAAATATCCGGAAATTACCAGTTTAATCGCCATTCTTCCCCCTTCCTTAGAGGACTTAAGAAAGCGATTAAAAAAAAGAGGGGAGGCTCAAGAGGAAATCAAAAAGAGAACCAGAGCCAGCTCACAGGAGATAAAGCTCTTTAAGGAAAAGTATGACTATAAAATTGTTAATAAGAATTTACAAAATTCTCTGGAAAGGTTAAAGAAAATTATTGCGAATTTTTAAAAAACAACTTTTTTACTGCTGCTATAAATTTTTGGAGATATGATTCGCTGTGCTGAGTAAAATTAGAAATTTTTTTCCATTTAATATCTAAATACTCATGGGTAATAATATTTCTTAATTTAATCCAGCGTTCAAAATTACCTATCAACTCCTGGGGAAGTTTTAATATCTGAGTGGACTTAGAAACAGCTTCCCGATAAGTCTCCGGAATCAATTTTTTTTTGCTGCTCACAATAATTTTTGAGATATCAACCACCGCAATTATAATGTTTTCTAACCACTTCTCTACTTCGTGTCTCTTTAAAATTTCATTTTCGTATTCTTCTCGTGTAAAATTTGAAAAATAAGAATAAAGTTCCATCTCCTTTTCCAGAAAATCAATTGTTTTAATTAATCGTTCCTGGTCTTGAGGACTTAAAGATAAAGACCTCTGGCTAATTGCATAATAATCCTGAACAAAATCATAATAGTCTTCTGCCTCTCTTGTGATCAGAAGCATAAATTCTAAATAAAGTTTGCGGTCTTTTATCGCCAAGGGTAAACCTCTTAGGGCCGAAGCGGCAACATTTGCTGGCGTTCTATTCAAAATAATTAAATCGACATTATCGGTTTGTAAAATATCTATTAAGTCTCCCCAAATCTTGTCTTCTTCCGGATATTCCCTGTTCTGTTCTTCCCACTCTATTATTCCATGTAATTTTGTATTCTCAGAACTCAGAGGGTCTTCCTCCTTTGGTTTAAAATAGATGGCAATGTCCCAATCAGACACCTTAGTACATTTATCTTTTGCTTGAGAGCCAAAGACAAAAGCCATTAAGACTTCTTCTTGATTTTCAAAATATTTTTTTAGTCTTTTAATTTTAACTTTGTTCATATTTCTAATACGGGACACACATCTTCTTAATCACTCTCTTAATCATTTTAACTTCTGTTCCGGGAATCAAGATAACTCTGAAGGATAAGGACTGCGGAAATCTTATCAACCAATCTTTTTCTCCTTCTTCGGGAAAGATCCGCTTTAATCAGAAGGTCGGTTGCGATCTTGGTAGTGAATCTCTCATCCCACCTTTTAATGGGAACATCAACTCTTTTCTTTAGTTTCTCGATAAAGGCAAGGATTCTTTCCGACTCTCTCCCAATCGTGCCATTAAGATTGAGAGGAAAACCAACGATGATTTCCCCAATCTCCTTTTCTTTGAGAAGGGAAAGCAATTTAAAAAAAAGTTTTTCTTCTTCTCGGCATTCAATTGTGTCCAGAGCTTCACTGACAACTCCTTGGGGATCACTGATAGCAAGGCCAATGCGTTTTTTACCAATATCCAATCCCAAAATCCGCATTTCTTATTTAACCATAAGGTGAGTAAGTTCCCTGAAGCGTGCCTTGTTAGCGACTCGCGCCCCGCTGTATTTTCTCCTCAGCTAGCGCTTCGTCGGTCAGGGTGGCTCACATCTCGCCACCCGACGCCAACC
>DAOWFY010000063.1 GCA_030637775.1 bacterium
AAAGGCACCATTAAAAAGACAGGAGGTCTGGCGCAAAAAGGGAATTGCTCCCCGAGGGATTGACCGGGAGATTGTTGAGATTATGCACCGCACCCATATGGGTGTTGACCATGACCCGGAGCATCTTTTACTTCAAGGGATGCGAGCATCCTTAGGGGATGGATGGGGTGGCTCAATGCTGGCTACAGATGTTCAGGATATCCTCTTTGGGACACCGGAGCCGACTTTAGGAACGGCCAATCTTGGTACTCTTTCTGAAGATGAGGTAAATGTTGTTGTTCATGGCCATGAGCCCTTGCTTTCGGAGATGATTATAGAGGCGGCTTCTGATAAGGAACTTTTAGAACTGGCTAAATCTAAAGGTGCGAAGGGGATAAATATTGTTGGTATGTGCTGTACAGGACTGGAAATGCTGATGCGTCACGGAATTCCTATTGCCGGCAATTTTCTTCAGCAGGAATTTGCCATAATCACCGGAGCAGTAGAAGCGGTGGTAGTGGATATTCAGTGCATTATGCCGGCTCTCGCCAATGTAGCGCAATGTTACCATACCAAGATTATCAGCACCTCCCCAATAGCTAAATTTCCGGACACCATTTATATCGAGTTCCACGAGAAAAATGGTCTGCAGATGGCAAAAGAAATTATAAAAATAGCGGTGGAAAATTTCCCCAATCGTCCTCCTAAGGTTGCTATCCCGAAAGAAAAAATTGAACATATCTCCGGTTTCAGTTACGAAACGATTAATTACCTGCTTGGCGGTCTCTATCGCGCCTCGGTTCGACCGCTCAATGATAATATTATTAACGGAAGAATTAGAGGGATAGCCGGGGTGGTGGGATGCAATAATCCTAAGGTAAAGCATGATTGGGTTCATCTAGAAATGGTAAAGGAGTTAATCAAAAATGATGTCATCGTGCTCCAGACAGGCTGCTCGGCCATTGCCTGTGCTAAGGCCGGGCTGATGCTACCCGAAGCCGCAAAAAAGTATGCGGGGGCAGGACTGGCTGAGGTTTGTGAGACGGTGGGGATTCCTCCGGTGCTTAATATGGGCTCCTGTGTGGACAATGCCCGCATCCTCATCGCTGCCTCGGCGGTGGTGAAGGAAGGAGGGTTAGGGGACGATATTAGCGACCTACCTGCGGCGGGAGCTGCTCCCGAATGGATGAGCGAGAAGGCGATCTCCATTGGCCAATACTTTGTCGCTTCAGGAGTCTTTACCGTCTTCGGTGTTACCTGGCCAACCCTGGGCGCAAAAGAGACGACTGGAATTCTCTTTAAAAAGATGGAGGGTATTGCCGGGGCAAACTTTGCCTATGAACCAGACCCGATAAAGGCCGCAAAACTGATGATTACTCATATTGACAAGAAGAGAAAAGCCTTAGGGATTGATAAGGCACGCGAAAGAGTTCTCTTCGATATGTCCAAACGCAGAGAATTGTAATAAGAGAGGTGAAAATGGAAGTGAAAGAATTAATTTTCAAGGAAATAGAAAATCTTCCTGAACCCTATCTTGGAGAGATACTGGATTTTATACGCTTTTTAGAGACCAAGACCCTAAGTCAGAAGATGGAGCTGACAACAGCTAGTGAAACGTCTCTTAAAAAAGATTGGCTAAAACTTGAGGAAGATGAAGCATGGAAAGATTTGTAAAAGGAGATATAGTAGTTGTTCCTTTTCCCTTTGCAGATTTAACCCAAACTAAAAGACGACCAGCGTTGATAATTGCAGGGTTAGAAGGCGATGATTTGATGCTTTGTCAGATAACCAGCCAGTCTATTAGAGATAGATATGCGGTTTCAGTTGATGAGAGTGATTTTGAAATTGGTACGCTTAGGCAAAAGAGTAATGTGCGACCAAATCGCATATTTACAGCAGACTGTCACATTGTGTTGAATAGAGTTGGTCATCTTAAACCTGAAAAGATGGACCAAGTAATTGAGAGAATAGTAAATATCCTTCGGCAATGAATATCCAATTTCAGATATGCCGAGGACGTTATACGCAATTAGGATTGACTCATAAAAAATGTGTGAAATGCTGGACAGGGAAACATCACTGAGGGATTAATATGGAAGAAGATATAAAAAGTATAATTGAGCAATTTGTGGATTACTTGCTACCCGAATTAACTCCTTATGAAACCTCGCTCTATCTTTATTTATTGCGGAATTCATTTATAAAAAATGGTGCAGGTGAGATACGGGTTGGCAAAAGGACTATCGCAATTGGATATGGAAAAGGCTCAAGAGGAGAAAAAACAAATTATGCCCATGTATCTAAAATTTTAAGAATGTTGGAGGAAAAGGGATGTATTAAGGTTGGAGATGCAAATAGGGATGGTACTCTATATATTGTTAGTTTACCAAAAGACATTCTCTTGGTAGCTGAGAAAATAGCGAGCCTTTTACCCCAAGATACAGAAGAGGATTATTTTAATGACCCAGAAAAAAGGCGTGAAATATTTGAAAGAGATAAATGGATTTGCCAATATTGCGGAGAAAAAGTCAGTCCAGAAAATGCCACATTAGACCATTTCATTCCTCAAAGCAAAGGCGGTAAACATACTAAAGAAAATATTAGGACGTGCTGTTTGATTTGCAATGGCATAAAATCAGGGAAGACTTATGAAGAAGCAGCTCCATTTTTACTAAAAAGCATTCAAGAACGGAAAACGAGGTCTCATAAATGATATCGAGCTATAGTTTAATGAAAAAGGTAATAAAAAATGCTAATGCCTGGACAAATAATTGGTAAGATACGCAATACAATTAGAAATGGAAAAATGTGCGGCTATAGATGTGAATATTGTAGAAGCACTGTGAGAGAGCAGTTGGTAAAAAAGGAAGTTTTTAAACACAAAACAGGATTCGTTATACTTGAGGAGATACCTGTTGGTCATTTAGGATAAAATTTAGTAAATACTCAGTGTGAACCATGTCATTGCGAGCCAAAGGCGAAGCAATCTCAAGAAGTGAGGGATTGCCACGGCCTTCGGCCTCGCAATGACAAATGCAGGGTCTACTGAATATTTACCTTAATAAATTCTGAGGAGGAAAAGAAAATGTCCAAGATTATCTGTTCGGCCGCGATAAGAGGGGCGCATAAGATAGTAGAGAGAACGGAGAAAAAATACAAAGAAGCAATTGAGAAATGGGGTCCTCAGCAAAAGGTGGAATTTCCCAACACCGCCTATTATTTACCCATAATCTATGGCATCCTGGGCATAGCTGTCAAGACCTTAGGCGATATGAAGCCGGTTCTGGAAAGATGCAGAACCCTTCTTCCTCCCTTTGTTCGGGAAAAGGCCTGGCTTCCCTATCTTGGACCCGCCTTAGATGCAGGTATGGCAACATTTTTTGCTGAGGAGATTATTGAGGCGATAAGGTATTTAGAGGAGCCGAATTTTTATACTAAAACAGAAGAACCTAAGGATGGAAATATCTGGCTGGGTGCGGCCGATGATACGGTGCTGAGGAAGCGCGGCATTGAATTTGTGGATGGCAGTGCCCCTGGTTTTGCCGCTATTCCGGGAGCGGCTCCCGACCCAGAAACTGCGGCCAAACTTGCTCAGGAATTACAGCAGAAGAGCCTCTATGTATTTATGTGTGCGGAAGATGAGGGGAAGAGGTTTTCGGAACAACTGGTGGAGAAAGGTGTTCAGATTGGCTGGCCAACAAGGCTTGTTCCCTTTGGTCCCGATATCTCGGCGGCCGTATTTGCGGTGGGTTTTGCTACCCGAGCGGCTCTCTCCTTTGGCGGAATGAAACCAGGCGATTATAGAAGAATATTAATCTACAATAAAGATAGAATTTTTGCCTTTGTAATGGCTTTAGGAGAGGCTACCGATGAATGGTATGCCAATGCCGCGGGAGCCATAAACTGGGGTTTTCCCACCATTGCCGACAGTTCCATACCCCAGGTTCTTCCTACCGGTATTTGTACCTATGAGCATGTTGTCTCCGGTATTCCCCATAATCAAATCGTCTCCAAGTCCATCGAGGTGAGAGGGTTGAAGGTGACGGTGGCAGAGGTCCCGGTGCCGGTCCCCTATGGTCCGGCCTTTGAAGGGGAGAGGGTGCGCAAGGAGGACCTCTATGCCGAATGTCGCGGGGGAGTGACCGCGGTATGTGAATGGACAACCTCCAAACCGTTGGATGAGGTTGAGGATGGAAAGGTGGAGGTTGTTGGTCCTGATTTAGATGATATGCAGGAAGGCACTCAATTTCCTTTAGCCATTGTGGCCGAGGTAGCCGGAAGGCAGATGCAGGAGGATTTTGAGCCAATCCTGGAACGGCAAATTCATTATGTGATTAATTATGCCCATGGAGTGATGCATATCGGTCAGCGGGATATTGCCTGGATACGAATAAGCAAGGAGGCAAAGGAGAAGGGATTCAGGCTGAAACATATCGGTCTGATTATCCATGCCAAATTCCATGAGATGTTTGGCCGCATCTTCGATAAGGTGCAGGTAAAACTTTATACCAAGGAAGAGGATGTGAAGAAGATTTTAGAAAAGGCTAAAAAGGTCTATGCGGTGCGGGATGCCAGAATTGAAGGAATGACCGATGAGACTACCGATACTTACTATTCCTGTACGCTTTGTCAGAGTTTCGCACCAAGCCATGTCTGTATGGTTAGTCCGGAAAGGACCGGCCTTTGTGGAGCCTATAACTGGATGGACTGTAAAGCCTCCTATGAGATTAATCCTACCGGACCGAATCAACCGGTAGAGAAGGGGGAGATGATTGATACCAAATTTGGGCAGTGGAAGGGAGTTAATGACTTTATCTATCAGGCCTCCCGACAAAAAATAGACCATTACAACTTTTACAGTATAGTGCATGACCCGATGACAACCTGTGGTTGCTGTGAATGTATTTGTGCGGTGCTTCCTCTCTGCAATGGAGTGATGACCGTCAGTCGTGAATATATGGGAATGACCCCCTGCGGAATGAAGTTTACTACTTTGGCGGGAACTATCGGGGGAGGATTATCCACCCCGGGTTTTGTGGGGCATTCCAAATATAACATCTGCCAGCGGAAATTTATTTTAGGTGATGGTGGTATTAAAAGAATAGTCTGGATGCCCAAGATGCTCAAAGAGGAGATTGCGGAACGGTTAAAGAAACGCTCCAAGGAAATCGGTATTCCTGATCTTCCGGAGATGATTGCCGATGAGACAATCGGGACAACGGAAGAACAAATCCTTTCTTTCCTCAAAGAGAAAAATCATCCGGCATTAAAGATGGAACCGATATTAGGAGAATAAAATGGCATTAACCGGTATTGAAATCTATAAGAAGCTGCCCAAGACAAACTGCGGTAAGTGTGGTGTTCCTACCTGCCTTGCCTTTGCGATGAATTTGGCGGCGGGAAAGGCAGAACTTTCTTCCTGCCCTGATGTCTCCGAGGAGGTAAAGAGAGAATTGGCTGAGGCCTCCGCTCCTCCAATTCGACCCCTTAGCGTTGGGATGGGAGAGAATATTTTAAAGATTGGCGGGGAGACGGTGATGTTCCGCCATGAGAAGACCTTTGTCAATCCACCCGGTCTGGCTCTTTTGATTAAGGACAGTATGAAGGAGGAGGAAATAGAGGAGAAAATTTCTCGTTTTAATCAGCTTCAATATGAAAGGGTTGGTCTTTTGCTTCATCCGGATTTAATAGCCGTAAAGGAGGAATCAAAAGAGGCGCAAAAATTTGCTGAAGTGGTTAAGAAGGTTAAGGAAAAGAGTAAAAACGGCATTATCTTAATGAGTAATAATTCGGATATTCTGGCGGTTGGTCTCGGAGTGTGCAAGGATGATAAACCTCTAATCTATGCCGCAAATAAAGAGAACCTTGATGCTGTAGCAAATTTGGCTAAAGAGAATTCCTGCCCTTTAGCCGTTCGGGGGGAAACGATAGAGGAACTGGTTGAACTCACTACTAAGTTAAGTGAGAAAGGGTTAAAGGACTTAGTGCTCGATTCGGGAGCCCGAACCCTCCGCAGGGTTTTAGAGGACCAGACAATAATCAGAAGAGCCGCCCTGCTTAAGAAGTTCCGTGCTCTGGGCTTCCCGACGATTGCCTTTCCCTGTGAGATGACCGATAATTTTATGGAGGAGGCGACAGTTGCCTCGGTATTGATTGCTAAGTATGCCGGAATCATCGTGCTCTCCGATCTTATGGGAGAAAGTCTCTTTCCGCTTCTCCTGGAGCGGCTAAATATCTATACCGACCCGCAGCGACCGATGGCCACCAAGGAAGGAATCTATGAGATTAATAATCCGGGTGAAGACTCTCCGGTGCTTGTTACGACAAATTTTTCCCTTACCTATTTTATTGTCTCCGGAGAAATAGAGGCGAGCAGAATTCCTGCCTGGCTTTTGGTTCAGGAGGCGGAAGGTCTTTCGGTGATGACCGCCTGGGCGGCCGATAAGTTTGTGGCTGAAACCATTGCTCCCTTTGTGAAGAAATGCGGAATTGTCGATAAGGCCAAAGATAAAAAACTTATTATTCCCGGTTATGCCGCTCAGATTTCCGGAGAATTAGAAGAGGAATTGGCGGGCTGGGAAATAATCATCGGTCCTCGCGAGGCATCTCTCATCCCGGCCTTTCTGAAGGCTCGGCAGGAGGGCAAAAAATGATTCTGGTTGGAGAAAATATCAATATCGTTGCGAAGAAGATTGGTCCGGCAATAAAGAATAGAGAGGCAAAACTGATCCAGGAATTGGCGATTAAAGAGAAAGAGGCGGGAGTGGATTATTTAGACGTCAACTTGGGGCCAGCAAGGAAACAAGGAGCCGAACTTATGGAGTGGCTTGTTAAAACGATTCAGGAGGCGGTGGACCTTCCCCTCTTCTTGGACACGACAAATATCGAGGCAATTGAGGCGGGACTAAAAGTACATAAAGGAAAGGCGATTATCAATTCCATCTCCTGTAGACCGGAGAGGATGGAAGTTCTTTTCCCTTTAGCGAAGAAATATAATTGCGGTTTTGTGGGTTTACTCTTGGGTACTGAAGGTATCCCCCGGGATGCCGCTGAGAGGGGTGCTTTGGCGGCTGAACTTTTAGCCAAGGCAGCCGAGAAGGGAATTCCCAACGAAGATATCTGGCTGGACCCAATTGTGCTCCCCATCTCTTCCCAGCAAGACCAGGTTAAAGGTTGTACCGAATTTATGCAGATGTTCAGGGAATTGGCTCCGGGATGTAAGTCTACCTGTGGTCTCTCCAATGTCTCTAATGGAATTCCGGAAGAACTTCGCGGTCTCCTTAATCGCACCTATTTAATGATGCTGCAAAAATATGGGTTAACCTCAGCCATTGTCGATGCCTTTGATTCCGAGTTGGTTAAAATAGCTAAAGGTGAAAAGGAGAATTTAAAAAATATTGTCTGGGATGCAATGGATGGAGAAGAATCGGATATAAGTACTTTTTCTCCAGAAGAGGTTAACTACCTTAAAACCACCAAGCTCTTATTGGGTCTTTCCCTTTACTCCCATTCCTGGCTTAAGTTGTGAAATCACAGATGTTAATACAATGTAGTGGCCGAGTTTACTCGGCAAAAGCAGAGCAAGCTCTGCAACTACAGAAGACAACAGGAGTTTGTGCGTGGGTATCTGTAATGAGGGGGTGTGACAATTTTTGTTCTTATTGTGTGGTTCCGTATCTGCGGGGGAGGGGGAAAAGCAAACCTTCAAATTCGGTCTTGAGAGAGATTGAGCATCTTGCAGAAATGGGAGTAAAAGAAATTTGTCTCCTCGGGCAGAATATTGTTGCTTATGGCAAGGGGCTTGATGAAGAAACAGATTTTGCAGGGCTTCTTGAGAAAG
>DAOWFY010000143.1 GCA_030637775.1 bacterium
AGATATGTGTTGTTGACGGGTTACCCCCTAATTTGCTATAATAGTTATATGTTCAAATTATCTGCTGAAGTAAAAAAGGAATTGAAAAGATTGGGTGTAGGTATTCTTTGAAAAATGAAAACGATTAATATCGGATTGATTGGGTTTGGAACGATTGGAAGCGGGCTGGTAAGGGCGCTCAAAGAAAATAAAAATCTTCTTGCTGAACGCACCGGCTTAAGGTTTGTTATCCGCCGTATCTGCGATAAGGACATTTCCTCTCCTCGAGAAGTAAAGGTAAAGAGGGGCATTCTTACCAGAAACAGCGAAGATATTCTTTCTGACCCCAGGATTGATATTGTGGTTGAATTGATTGGTGGAACCAGACCCGCCCTTGACTATATCCTCAGGGCCCTGCAAAATAAAAAACCGGTAGTTACCGCCAACAAAAGCCTTTTAGCCGAGAAAGGGGAGATAATCTTTAATACCGCCTATAAAAATAAGGTCAAGATCGGGTTTGAGGCCTCCGTTGCCGGAGGTATCCCGATCATTCGCTCTTTAAGGGAAGGTTTTGTGGCTAATCGTATCAAAGGACTATATGGCATCATCAATGGCACCACCAACTATATTCTCAGCCAGATGAGCGAAAAGAAGATTTCCTTTAATCAGGCACTGAGAGAAGCAAAAGAGAAAGGTTATGCCGAGAAAAATAGCAAACTTGATATCTCCGGGATAGACTCTGCGCATAAACTTGCCATCCTTGCCAGATTTGCTTTCAATAGTATCTGCCCCTGGAAAAGGATTTACCGGGAAGGAATTGAAAAGATTACCCCTCTTGATATTGAATACGGAGAGGAATTGGGCTATTGCCTTAAACTCTTAGCCATCGCCAAATTGAAAAATGGCGGATTGGAGTTGCGGGTTCATCCTGCCCTTCTACCTACCTCCCACCCCCTTTCCTCTATCCAGGGAGCCTATAACGGAATTTACTTAACCGGAGACCTTATCGGAGAGACTCTTTTCTACGGAAAGGGGGCAGGAGCTAATCCTACCGCCAGCAGTGTCATCGCCGATATTGTCTCTATTGCCGAAGGAAAGGGAGAGGCGCTTAACTGGATGAAGGCTGTAAAAAATAGAAAAATCAACGATATCGGGGAACTGAGGACAAAATATTACTTCCGGTTTATGGCGCTGGATAAGCCCGGGGTTTTAGCCAGGATCGCCGCATCTTTGGGAAAGCATGGTATTAGTATCCTCTCCTGTATCCAGAAGGAAAGAGAAAAAAAGGTGGTACCGGTAGTGATGCTCACCCATTGGGCAAAGGGATCCTCGGTGCAGGCAGTCTTAAAAGAGATTGACCGGCTTTCAGTAATCAAAGAGAAGACGGTGGTAATCCGCGTTGAGGAAAGTGAATAATTATCAGGGGGTTATTGAGAGGTATCGGGAATATCTTCCCGTTACGGAGAAAACACCGGTTATTACCCTTTTAGAGGGAGACACCCCTCTCATTGAGGCAAAACATCTTTCCCAGGAATTGGGTTTAAGAATCTTCTTAAAGTATGAGGGTTTGAACCCCACCGGCTCCTTCAAGGATAGGGGAATGACGGTAGCCGTCTCCAAGGCAATGGAGGAGAAAGCGAAAGCTATTATCTGCGCCTCCACCGGAAATACCTCGGCCTCAGCCGCCGCCTATGCCGCCCGAGCAAAAATTGCCTGTATTGTGCTTATTCCTAAAGGAGCGATTGCTCTTGGCAAGCTCTCCCAGGCTCTCATTCATCAAGCGAAGGTTCTGGCCGTGGAGGGAAATTTTGATGAGGCCCTTTCTCTGGTAAGGGAAATAACGAGAAAATATCCCATTGTTTTGGTTAATTCCCTTAATCTCAACCGGATTGAGGGACAGAAGACGGCGTCTTTTGAGATTGTTGATGTTTTAGGGGACGCTCCTGATTATCATGCTCTTCCTGTGGGGAACGCCGGCAATATCACCGCTTACTGGAAGGGATACAAGGAGTATTTTAGAGCGGGAAAGAGCAAAAGAGTTCCCAGAATGCTTGGGTTTCAGGCGGAGGGAGCCGCCCCCATTGTCAGGGGCCATCCGATAAGAAAGCCAGAGACCATTGCCACCGCCATTCGCATTGGTAATCCTGCCAGTTGGAAAAAAGCAGAGGAGGCAAGGGATGAATCCGGCGGACTCATCGAGATGGTGACCGATAAAGAGATTGCCTCTGCCTATAAGATTTTAGCGGCCCGGGAAGGGATTTTTGTCGAACCGGCCTCGGCGGCCTCCATCGCCGGCCTTCTTAAGTTAAAAAAAAGAGGGTATTTCGGCAAAGAGGCAACCGTTACCTGCACCCTTACCGGTCATGGTTTGAAGGACCCTGACTTTGCCGTCAAGAGTTCTATCTCTCCTCCAACTATACCCGCCTCCCTCAAGGAAGTAGCAAAAGCCATCGGGCTTTAAATTCAAAAGTTTCTTTTCTTCTTTCGGAAATTTTTTCCGCTAAATTTCCGCTAAAATGTAGTAGGATGTCTTGTCGCTAACTCCTGCCCTTTTTATAACCTTTTTGTCTATCAGTTCTCGCAGGTCATTTCTTGCTGTCCTGTCTGTTATTATAGATAAATCAGCATATTTCTTGCTAGTAATTCTTTTATGTTCTTTGAGAAATTCTATCACTTTTATTTGCCTATTATTAAGACTCAAAGTTTTTAAATACTCCTCTGTCAACTTAGATTTCCTGAAGATGACTACAAGACTAGTTCCTGTGTATTCAAAATCAGGCTCAGGTAATCCCCAACCAAGATTATAAGATGATGGGTCTCCCCAAGGAAAAATATTCCTTTTGGCAACCGATTGCTTCATGGTAACACCCCTTTCTTTTCCTCTATTATAATCGTATAGAGAAAAGAAAGAAACACCCCCCTCACAATCTCCCCCTCAAGGGGGAGACGTCTATTTAATCTTCTTAAAAGATTTAAGAGACTGGGTGTTACCTATGTATCTCATCTTGTGCAGGATTCTTTTGACCCACACTCTACATTCTTTGGTTGTAAATACAGTGTTTCAAGATAGTTGCGGTTTTTCTCTTTCAAAGATAAATTGATTGGTGTATAATAAAAGTATGACAAAAAAGAGGAAGGTTCTTTTCTCAATTGCACTTCTTTTAATAGTTCTTGGTATCATTCTACCTCAATACCTATCTAAATCGAGACGGGCAGAGAGATGTTTTCGAAAAGGCTTTACTCATTTTAGTCTCTACAGAGGTAAAGCTGTCCCTTATTTAAGGAAAGCAGTGGCACTTCAACCTCAGAATTCTAAGTACCATGAGGGATTGGCCTGGGCCATAAATAATGAGATTGAGATTTCAGATATTCTGAAGAAAAAATCCGATGTAGATATCCAAGAAGTTCAGAAAGAAGCGATTATTGAGTATAAAAGAGCGATAAGTCTTGACCCAAGCAATCCTCGTCTGCGCTATTATCTCTCCCAACTCTATCAAGGAGAAGAGGCGATTAAAGAAATAGAAAAAGCACTGGAACTGAACCCTAAAAATAGTCTTCTAAATTATGAATTGGCCTATCTTTTCAGCAAGGAAGAAAGAAATAAGGAAGTAATTAATCAGGTAAGAGAAGGGAATGAGAAAGAAAATATTTACCTTTATTTTCCTATTTTCTTACCGCGGAATATAGAAGATTACTCTATTGGAGAAATATCAATATTTACAAGTGCTGAATTGCCCTTGCTTTCTCACTATAGAGAGGTTGCCAGGAATTGTGTTGAAATGGCCAAAAATTACCAAAAGAGAGATGAGATTAATAAAGCAATAAGTCTTTATAATGAGACGGTAAGGATGGGAAGGGTGGTAATGGCAACTAAACCCCGAACCTTAATCCGCTTCCTTGTGGGAATGGCAATTCAAGAGATTGCCTATCGACCTCTAAAAGAACTCTATCAAGAAAAAGGAATGTTAAGAGAGGTAGCAGAAATAGAGAAAAGGAGAAAACGGCTGAAATCAATTCAGAAAGAATGCAAAAAGTATGCTTCGGGAACGATGTTTCCTCTTATCAAGAGGGTGACAAGAGTTATGGCTCCTATTTCTACGCTTTTTTGTGTCTTTATTCTCCAACTGATTCTTATCTTCTTTCTCTGGATTCAACTGAGAATCTTTCGTCGTCTAAAAAGAAAGAAGGGAGCAGAAGAAGTAAAAGTTTTCCTTCCTCAAAAAAATTGGAGGAGATTAATAAAATTATATTCTTTGATTTACCTCCCTCTTTATTGCTTAACTACAGGAATATCTCTTTGGTATATTCGTTACTACTCAGGCGCTCATCCTGCTTTTTGGATTCCCCAAATTGTTACACTTTACCTGCCGCTTCTTTCTGCGATAATAATGGCGTGTTTACTCCTTATTTTTGCTTCGCAATCCCTCTTTTATAATTACAAAAAGCAAGTTAAAGATTCCTCCTTCTGGAATTTCCTCTTCTCGCGTCACATTTTTCCAGGAATAAGGATCTTAGAATCTAAAGGTCAGATACTCCTTCTGAGTAAAGGCTTAATCTTCCTCATCGCTCTCTTTCTGCTCGTTTCTGTTGCCTATAAATATATCATTCACGTCTATCCGTGGCAGTATCTTAGTATTCCCTATGGCTCTTTATTGGTTGAGGAGGGTAAATTTGTAGGGAAACTCTTAACAAAATTATAAGGATGGCTCAATTTCGCCAGTGTTTCGCACGGCTGACTTACCTGTTGCTATGAGAAAGGTTTGGATTAGCTTGATTTGTTTAATAATGATAGGAATAGTTGGGGCATTGGCTGGCCCTGCCTCTAAAAAAGTAGTAAAGGAACATCTGAAAGAAGCGATGTACTATCAACCACTAAAGGATGGCAAGGTTAGATGTCTGCTCTGTTTTAGAAGGTGTATCATTGCTAAAGGGGGTAGGGGAGTTTGCCGGAATAGGGAGAATCGTGACGGAAAATTATACAGCATGGTCTATGCCCGACCTTCCGCGGTCCATATCGACCCTGTTGAGAAGGAGCCACAACTGCATATGCTCCCCGGCACAGAAATCCTTTGCTTGGGGACCGCCGGGTGTAATTTTCACTGTCGACACTGTCAGAATTGGCATTTGTCTCAGAGAGCGATTGAAGAGATAGGGTATCTTTATTATTTACCGCCAGAGGAGGTGGTAAAACTTGCTCTCAGAAAGAAAATCCCCACCATTTCCTTCACCTATAACGAGCCTGTTTCCTTCTATGAGTATGTCTATGATGTAGCCCGAGCCGCTAAGAAAAAGAACCTAAGGATCCTTTGGCATTCCAACGGTTCGATTAACCCCGAGCCCTTAAGGGAACTGCTAAAATACACCGATGCGGTCACCATCGATTTAAAAGGATTTACCGAGAAATTCTACCGGGAGGTCTCTGCGGCGAAATTGGAACCGGTGCTTAAAACCTTAAAAATTATTAAAGAAAAGGGCGTTTGGCTGGAGCTCGTGAACTTGGTTATTCCTACATTAAACGATAATCCAGAGGATATCAAGCGAATGTGTAAATGGATTAAGGAAAATCTTGGGGAAGAGACCCCTTTACACTTCTCCCGTTTTTCCCCTGCCTATCGATTAACCAAATTGCCACCAACCCCAATTAAAATCTTAGAAAGAGCACACAAAATTGCTAAAGATGTTGGTTTACTTTATGTCACCGTAGGAAATCTTCCCGGACATAGATACAACTCTACCTTCTGCCCCAAATGCGGAAAGAGACTAATTCATCGCATTCATTTTCAGGTATTAAGAAATAATGTCGTAGGAGGAAGGTGTAAATTTTGCCAGCTTAAGATTCCGGGAATCTGGAAGTAAATCAAGTATTACAAACATTTTGATAGCAAAAGTTCTATTCAATGTGAGGATAGCAAACTTGATTGGAAAGGAGAAGGCTATGGAAAAAAGTTTTGAGGAGATACAAAACGGCGTAGTTCTTGCAGAGTTAGGTGGGTATGGGAATGGTCCATACTGTGCAAAGCATGGGGCAGGCGCAGCCCTCGTTATGTTAGGCACCTACATCGTAGATCCGAGCGATTCTGTTCCTTATCCATCACATTTTGTGTTTAAACCGGGGAGAACAAACTGTGATACCTATTTACAAGAGCATGTATCTACGGCACGGGCAAGCGGCGCCAAGGTAGGGGTAAGCGTGATAAGCGTCCATCTTCCCCATACAGTAGA